>NZ_JASHFI010000011.1:0-80982 GCF_047460875.1 Streptococcus infantis
CTTATCTACTGCATCTTGAGTCTTAGCTTCTTGAATAGCTGAAACAGCTTGCTCTGCCAACTCAACTAATTTCTTCTTAGCTTCTTTATCGTCACCAAGTTCTTTAGTCTTTCTTTCGATCGCTTCTGCCAGACTTGCCATAGCTTTGTCGTAGTCGATGGTTGGCTCTTCTGGTTTGCTTGGTTCTTCTGGTTTTGGTTCCTCTTTCGGAGTCGCTTGAAGTTGATTGATACCAGCTAGAGCATTTCCCAAAGCCTTATCTACTGCATCTTGAGTCTTAGCTTCTTGAATAGCTGAAACAGCTTGCTCTGCCAACTCAACTAATTTCTTCTTAGCTTCTTTATCGTCACCAAGTTCTTTAGTCTTTCTTTCGATCGCTTCTCCCAGACTTGCCATAGCCTTGTCGTAGTCGATGGTTGACTCTTCTGGTTTGCTTGGTTCTTCTGGTTTTGGATCCTCTTTCGGAGTCGCTTGAAGCTGATTGATAGCAGCTAGACCAGTTGCCAAAGCCTTATCTACTGCATCCTGAGTTTTAGCTTCTTGAATCGCTGTGATAGCTTGCTCTGTAAGTTCTACAAGTTTCTTCTTAGCTTCCTTATCAGCACCAAGTTCTTTAGTCTTTCTTTCAATCGCTTCTGCCAGACTTGCCATAGCCTTGTCGTAGTCGATGGTTGGCTCTTCTGGTTTGCTTGGTTCTTCTGGTTTTGGATCCTCTTTTGGAGTCGCTTGAAGCTGATTAATACCAGCTAGAGCATTCTCCAAAGCCTTATCTACTGCATCCTGAGTCTTAGCTTCCTGGATAGCAGTAAGAGCTTGTTCGGCCAACTCAACTAATTTCTTCTTAGCTTCCTTATCATCGCCAAGTTCTTTAGTCTTTCTTTCAATCGCTTCTGCCAGACTTGCCATAGCCTTGTCGTAGTTTGGCTCCTCTGGCTGGTCTGGTGTCGGTGTGTCATCTGAACCGTAGTTGTCTTCCTTATCAAGGATAGCTTGTAAGGTTGTGGCTGTCAGCATCAACTCTTGCGCATTGACAGTGCTTGCTGAAAGTTGTTCTGATATTTTGTCCAAGTTTGACTTGAAGGCTTGACGCGCCTCTGGAGTGTTCTTCAAGCTTGTTTGGTCAAATTTAGCCAATTCATCCTTCCAGTTCTTCATAGCTTGAACTAATTCTTCTTTGGTATAAAGAGCGCTATCTTTACCACGAGTGATGAACTGGTCAACTTGGATACCAATATTTCTAGAAGTATCATTTCGTTTTGGATCCAATTGTAAGGTTACAGCATGCCAACCTTCTTCTAGCCCAGTCAAACGAACAAGAGTCTGATCGCCTTGGCGTGTAGCTGCTGTACCACTGAAGTACTTCTTGCCATTGACATCAGTGGCATTTCCTTGACCATCTTGATACTCAAGTTCTTTACCATCTAGAGTAACCTTGTAGATACCATGTCCAGGATCAACAAAACCTTTGATTTCAAGACCTGTTCCGTAGAAGTAAGCTGTTACGCTAGTATTTTTCTTTTGCTCTTCAGTCAAACGACCAAATGATGCCCAAGACTCAGTGTTTTGATATTTACCAGAAGAATTGGTTTCATGGTGCCAACCTTGGCTATAGTCAAGTTGACTGGCCTGATCATCGTGACTTACTTGATCTTTTTGAAGCAATTCAGCCTTCATTACTCGAACAGTTGCTTCAGTTGCAAATCCAAGCAAGGCATCGTCTGATGCGCTAGTCATTTTCACTTTAAAGTCAAAGATTGAATCAGCTTGTTCAGTAAAGTCAATTGTCGGGATTGTCAAAGTCTTTTCTGTTTCACCATCTTGGAAGGTCAAATCAGCAGTTGTATCTTTATAAACCTTACCGTGAACCCCTGTTCCTGGCTCAGTCACGACATGAACTTTTGCAGCTCCCTTGCTACCACCAACACGTTTGATGGTTACAGTAACTGGTTGACCTTTTTGAACTTCATAGGTTGTTTCTTTCAACTCAAACATACCTTTACCAGCATTGTTGAGCGTGTAGATACCTTCAGTTGCAATTGCTTTGCCAGTTTTGTTGACGAGTTTAATGGTATGTTCACCTGGAGCCAAGTCATCTGTTTCATAAACCATCTGGCTACGTTTACGAGCTGCATTATTGGTTTGTACGTCTGCAACCTTTTGACCATCAACGTAAACCGACATTTCACCGTGGTTTGGATCCACTGTAGATACGACATAAGCCTTAGTTCCGTTGAAACGGTAAGTTACGCTTGCATCTTTTTGGTTAGTCCACATAGATGTTCCGCGGATACCTTCAGATTCGTCATACCAAGTTGTATTTGCTTTATCTGCTGTTGTATTTGAATGGTAGTCCAATCCAAGAGGGTAACCATCTGTCTTCTCGATACTGCTTGGTGTCTTATAAACAGAGAAGTTTGTCAAAATAGGTGTTGCTTGCGCACCAGTAATAGTCACGCGAATCTTTTGTGCTTCTACTGGTTGACCTTGGATTAGGCGACGATAACCAACAGTTGAGCCTTCACCGTATGGTACCCAACGGCCATTGAGTTCAACTTCAACCTTGAAGCCAGAGATACGCTGACCTTTAGCGATATCTTCTTTGAGTTCAATCACGTCAAAGCGTCTCTTTTGACCAAGATCGACAGTAAATTCACCTGTCTTAGCATCATTTGCTAATGCCCAGCTAGTATCATCCTTACCATCTGTTAGGTGGCTTGCTTGATACAAGTGATTCTTACGAGTAGAGCTTGCAGTTACAGTTGCACCCTTAGCAAAGTCAGTCGCATACATTTGATCCAAGGTTGCTCGGAATTCTTTCAAGCGAGCCACGTCTGCATCTGCGAATTTACCTTCTTTATTAGGTGGAATATTGAGAAGAAGCGGCGTTCCACGACCAACAGACTTGAAGTAGATATCCATCAAATCTTTGATTGATTTTGGTTGTTGATTGTCATGGTAGAACCAACCTGAACGGATAGAAACGTCTGCTTCACCTACAGAGTACATATCTCCTTCTGGATCCCCGTGGTTGAGATATTCATTCTTCACATCGTCAGTGATTTTAGCTTTCTTAACCTTATGCCAAACTGGATCTCCAGCGATACCACGTTCATTCCCGATCCAACGTACACTTGTTGGTTGAGCAGAGAAGATAGCGATATCTCCTTCAGCTTTCTTGATGTACTCGAACCACTTGTCAAAGGTGTAGGTTACTTTTTGAGCTCCGCTACCACGCGCTCCGTCCATCCAAACTTCGATAAACTTACCATTATTTCCGTATTTAGGATTGCCAAGGATTTCCTTGAGCTGGTTGAGGTAGTATTCGTTGTACTCTTTTTCAGTTGAAACATGATATTTAGGATGGTTAGCATCCCATGGTGATAGGTAAACACCCATATTCATGTCATACTTAGTCGCTGATTTAGAGATTTCTTCGAGAAGGTCACCCTTACCATCTTTCCATGGACT
This sequence comes from Streptococcus infantis, assembly GCF_047460875.1. Lineage (GTDB taxonomy): Bacteria > Bacillota > Bacilli > Lactobacillales > Streptococcaceae > Streptococcus > Streptococcus infantis_AA. Next base: position 3,469 of record NZ_JASHFI010000011.1, read on the forward strand.
TGCAGCCACGGTATGTTTTGTGTATTGAGAAGGATAGATTACAAATCCATCGTGGTGTTTTACAACCATGATTGTTCGTTTGAACCCGGCATCCTTCAAAGTCTTAATCCACTGGTCTGTATCAAGGTTAGTTGGGTTAAAGTTTTGAGGATTTTCTCTACCATTTCCCCACTCAGAGTTGGTATAAGTATTCATACCATAGTGGATAAAGGCAGCCAATTCTTCCTTGTGGTAGTCCAATTGAGCCTTGCTTGGAAGTGGTCCATATGCAGCAATTTCTGTTTCTTCATCTTTTGGATCAACTGCTGGAGTGACTGGTGTTACTGGTTTTGGATCTTCAATTTTTTCGTATTCAAAAATAACTTGGTTCACTCCTTTGTGTTGGATTGTTGCTTCTTGGCTTGAGTTGACTGCACGGTAGCCTGCAATTTCTTTGGCTTGGAATCTGTGAACAAAGGAAACTTCATATTCTTTACCTTCATTGTTGTCAACAGTGGCAGGTGCCAATTCTTGATCTGTACCTTTCAAGCGGTAACGAATGTCGAAGGAACCTTTATTGACTTTATAAACAACCTTGATGACGCGAGTTCCTGCAGGAGCCTTGCTCACAACGCTATAATCATCTCCCCAAGCATCTTTTAATTGCTTGTTGACAGCTTTGCCATCAATTGAGACAATCTCATATTTGTCTTTGTTCTTCTTGTAGAAGTCAGTCTTCTCAATTTCTGTTTTATAGTTATAGTCAAATTGAGCTCCAACTTCTGTCTTTTCAACAAAAGTATCGTTTTCTTTGACTGGATTATCTTTCTGGTCTACGTGTTCGATAACAACTCGTCCATATTCAACACCTTCAAGAAGAGTTGCTACACCACTTTCATCGAATGAATATTTGTTTTCACCAATTACAGCCGTCTCATTTCTGAGCATTTTCCCTTCTGGAGTGAAATAATAACGGCTACCATTATCGCCTTGATACCAGCCTTTAACACCGTATTTATCAATGATGCCTTTAGCCCATGCTAGTTGTTCTGGAGACAAGACAAGACCTCCACCGAAGCGGTCTTTTTCAGCAATGTTCATATTGTCAACAGTTCCACGTTGGTGAATACCGATAACTTTACCATCACCGTTGATGATACCGCCACCAGAAAGACCTGATACAGAAGTCAAACGATAAGTGACACCAACAGTTCCCTTATCATCATATTTTTCAGTACCTTTAACGACACCGTCAGCCTTATACAATTGACCAGGTACGATTGGTTCTTTCAATTCTGGAGAAGTAGAATCTGTTGGGTAGCCGATCGTGCTAACTGGCTCACCAGGGTTATAGGTACGGTATTCAGCTAAAGGAGTAAAGGTTGCAGCCTTATTTGGGCTTGCAATCTGTACTGGAACTGGTGCAACAACCAAGGCTAGGTCATTTTTGTATCCTTCACCAAACTTTTCTTTATTCCAGAAATGGATGTCCTTTTCTTGGAACAAAACAGTTTTTCCTGAAGTTGGTAGAGATCTTTCTTTTGGAGTATTAGATCCGACATTGTAATAGAACTTAGCAGTATCACCACCTAAGATATTACCAGCATTGGTTTCGGCATCCTTCTTCAAGAAATTATGAGCCACTGTCAACATGATATTTGGAGCGACAAAGATACCAGATCCAGAATTGAGGTAACGCTGAGTTCCACCACCTGCTAGAGGTGAACTGAAAATTGTATAAACCATCGCTGCTGATGTAGCCGGTTGACCTTCATAATTGATATGCTTAAGGTCTTGTCCACCATTGATAATGGCTCTATTTTCTTTTTCACCTTCAGATGGAGCCACTTCTGTAGGTTTCAAAATGCTCTTAGTCTCTACTTGTGGACTTTCTTTCTCTGAAACAATGGCTGAAGTATCCATTTTTTTCACTGGTGTATCAGGATAAGCACGATCAGGAATTTCTTCAGGGAGTAAATCACCTGATTCTTCTACTGCATTTTTTACAAGAGGAGCTGGGTTTTCAGCTACTTCTTTGACAGCGTCTAGAGTTTCCGGGCTTTTATCTGCCACTTCTTTTGCTTGACTATCTACTTCAAGTTTTGGTTCTGTTACGATTTCATTAGCCGAAACATTCCCAGAAGCAAAAAAAGCAAGACCAACTGCGACAGAAGCAACACCAACAGTCAGTTTACGAATACTAAATATTCTACCTTTTTCTAAAAAATATTGTTTCATCAAATACTCCTACTATTCTAGAGCAGTCAGCTACTGCCCAAGCCCAGCTTTAGCTGGCGACATTTTTTGTTTGATTCCCTAACTTAAAACTCTGCTCCTAAGCTATTTATTTTTAGGTAAGCTCTCATAGAGAAATCGCTTACATTTTTTGAAAATAAAATAAGGCTCAAACTAGCAAAAATTTTACCTAGAGTTTCAGCAGTATAATAAATATACTATATTATCCTGAAAAATGCAAGGGTTTCCAAAGTTTTAACTAGATTTTTACTAAATGCTTTTGCCACTATTTACCACTAAAAAATCCTAAAGTGGCAAGGCCAGCTTAGGATTGTTTTGTTTTGAAGTGATAGTAAGCTCCAAGCATACCCGCAGTATTTTGATGACGCGCAAACTCTAATCTTGTTTTTTCCGCTAAACTTGGAACAAGCGCATCTTTCAGAGCTGTACGAATTTTCGGTTTCAAAATCGCTTCCTGCCCCATAATACCACCACCTAGTATAACAACCTCTGGATTGGCAACATAACAAATGTTAGCAAGACCTTTCCCAAGATAGTCTACCATACGGTCAATTCCCTCCATACAGAGTTTATTGCCTTCTGTAGCTTCTTTGAAAATTCTACGACCATTCCAATGGGCTACTTCTTCACCATGAGCCTTAGCTACATACTCAACCAAGGCAGTTGTAGAAGCTAAATCTTGGAAAGCCCCATCTTGCATATGCATATAGCCAACTTCACAGGCAGAATTACTAAAGCCATGGAAAATCTGGCCGTCAATGATTAAGCAACCGCCGATACCTGTTCCGATGGTCAAACAAAGCGTTATTCCTGCACCTTTTCCAGAACCAGAAACAGCTTCTGCTAGCCCTGCACAGTTGACATCATTTTCAATTTCACAAGGAATTCCAAAACTTCCTTCAATTTCCTTTTTAAATTGGGTTCCGGCATAATTTGGAATCTGTGGACCTGCATAGAAAATCTCACCCTTATCAGGGTCAACCATTCCCGCAGAGGAAATGGCGACACCTGACACTGGACCTTTTTCTAGATAGCTAGCTACGATATCTTTTGTTTTTTGTAAAATGTGGGGACCACCTTTATGAGCCTCAGTTGCTACTTCGTGAGACTCTACAAGTTGTCCATCTTGGTCAATCAAACCGTATTTGATATTAGTTCCACCAATATCAATTGCAACATAATTAGTCATAAAGCCTCCTATTGATTAGAGGAAACGCTCCTTAGTTTCACGAATCAATTGAGCAGCTGCTTCTACAACTGGACGATCTTCTTCGGTCACTGGTGTAAGTGGAGAACGAACTGATCCGATATTAAGTCCTTCATTGATTTTCAAGACTTCTTTGATAACGCCGTACATATTCCCATGAGCTGCAGTTAATTTACCGATGATAGCGTTGATAGCGTATTGCAATTCACGCGCTGTTTCTAGGTCTTTATCTGCAATCAATTGGTTGAGTTTCAAGAAGAGTTCTGGCATAGCACCATAAGTACCACCGATACCAGCTTTTGCTCCCATGAGACGTCCGCCTAGGAATTGTTCGTCTGGACCATTAAAGACGATATGATCATCACCACCAAGGCTAACGAATGTTTGGATATCTTGAACTGGCATTGAAGAATTTTTAACACCAATGACACGTGGGTTTTTCAACATTTCTGTGTAAAGACTTGGAGTCAAGGCAACACCTGCCAATTGAGGAATGTTGTAGATAACGTAGTCTGTATTTGGTGCTGCCGCACTGATGTCGTTCCAGTATTTAGCAACTGAGTACTCAGGCAAACGGAAGTAAATTGGTGGGATTGTTGCAATAGCATCTACCCCCAAGCTTTCAGCATGGCGAGCAAGTTCGATACTGTCTTTGGTATTGTTGCAAGCCACATGAGCAATGATGGTCAATTTACCTTTAGCAACTGCCATGACTTCTTCTAAGATCAATTTACGGTCTTCTACACTTTGGTAGATACACTCACCTGAAGAACCATTAACGTAAAGTCCTTGAACACCTTTATCAATAAAGTATTGTACCAAGGTACGAGTACGTTCTGGGCTAACTTCACCCGCATCATCATAACATGCGTAGAAGGCAGGAATGACACCTTCATATTTTTTTAAATCTGACATAGATTTCTCCTAAGATTTTTTTATTTTCCGCTCTGGGCAGATTACTTCTTTACTGTTTAAGTATACACCTTGCAAAAACCGCTTTCAATACATTCTGATCACTTAGATTTTAATTTCTAGTTATTGTTTGAATATTTTCTCAATTGAAAGTAGTTTCATCTCACTTTCATTCTGATTGGTATTTGGCAAATAATTTTTCAATCAAGCCCGTCTGCCAAAAGGCAAGGAGGCCAAAGCCAAATAGTAGAAAGGCAGATCCACCCAGTACAAGAGTAAAGCCCGATACATAAAGAACCATTACGATTAAGAAGAGGATTGCAAGCATCAAGAAGAACCAAGGGAAGTTGAAACTCACTAAGAGCAAGCCCTTTTGAAGCACTTCTTTCCAAGTCAATTCGTAACGCGCTGCGATAGGATAACTTGCTAACATCACTAATGTTAAAAAGATTAAGATCCCTAGACAGATAGCTTTCAGCACCTGAAAAGCTAGACCTGCTTGTCCCCAAAATAGATACAAGTCAAGAAAACTAATCAGAACAATCCCCAATTCCAACAAACCTAGTTGAAGCCCCAATCTCAAGTTTTGCTTGAAGGCTCTAATATAGATTTTAAAGACGGGTACTCTTCGACTTTTCTTGATTTCGAACATGGTTTGGTAGAGACTAATCTTAGCTACTCCGATGGTCACAATAGGCAAACAAGACACAACAAAGAGTAGATTCGCAGTCACGATATCCAAAACCTTTTCACTAAAACGCATGAGAACATTATCCGTATCAAATGCTGCCTTGAGTAATCCAGATCCTTTCTGCGCCATTGTTTGCTCCTCCTAACTTACTAATCAATTAAAATTTTAAACAAATGTTTGCGAACCTTGTCTTCCATGCCAGCATAACCATTTGGCTGATGAGGTTCCCCTGGAAAGAAAATCGCAAAGTTGTGATAACCCAATAAAAGTGGGTATTGTTCATGACAATGGACGAAGCCGATATCACTTGCCTCGTCAAAAGCTACTGCCTCGTCTTTAACACGAGACCCATAGCTTGAATACTCATGACCTTCTACCAATAAATGCAAGTCTGCATAGTTTTTATGATGCTCAAAGCGATCATTTTCTTCTTGGTTAAGGACATTTTCTTGTACAACTAGAAAAACCTTATCTCCGTCAATCTCATATTTCCCAAGTTCAAAAGACTCTTTTCGATGCTCATAGAGATAATCAATAGCCTTGTCCAGATTTGGGTGAATTCCTTTATAAAAGGTGATATTTTTTAAATCATCAAAAATCATAGTAATTCCTTTACTTGATTGTTAGCTTCAGACAAGAAATGTCTGGCTAGTAAGTTTATAAGTGTCTAACAAAACTTCATGAAGTAAGCAACTCCTCTCCATTTTGTAGACACTTATATATGCTGTATTCTCTTAGTCTATCAACTATACTTCTGCATACTGATAAACAGATTGTACTATATTCAATTTTCGCAGAGTATTAACCTTTAACGGCTCCCATAGTAATACCTTGAGTAAATGATTTTTGGAAGACAAGGAAGACTGTTACGATTGGCACAGCTGCAAGAGCAGCACCTGCCATGATTAATCCATAGTTAGTTGCCATCTCGGCCTGCATAGTTGCAACCCCGAGTGAGATGGTCAAATTGTTGCGTGAAGTCAACATTACCAACTGCATGAAGTAGTCATTCCAAGTATTGATGAAGGTAAAGATTGCAAGGGCTGCAAATCCAGGCTTCACGATAGGGAAGGCTACGCTCCAGAATGTACGAATCTCGCCGCATCCATCGATTTTAGCAGATTCCAGCAATTCTGTCGGAATGTTTTCACTGAACTGTTTCATAAGGAAGACCCCAAATGGCCATCCAATCAAAGGCAAGATAACTGCCCAAAGAGTGTCATGGATTCCCATGAAGTTGACGATACGTACCAATGGTACAAGGACAACTTGTTTTGGAAGAGCCATGGCTGCGATAAAGATTGCAAAGAGGATGCGTTGACCATAGAAACGTTTCTTAGCCAATACATAACCTGCTAGAGATGAAGTTGCACAAACCAAGAACATAGTTACCAAGGAAATGAAGACTGAGTTCCACATCCATTGCAAGGCTGGGTTTTGCACCATCAATTGTTGGAAGTTCTCCATAGTTGGAGCTTTAGGGAACCATTGTGGTGGAATCATAATGGTATCCGGTTGTGATTTGAATGCACCTGTCAAGATCCAGTAGAATGGAAAGATGAAGAGTACAGTCAACAAGAGCAAAATGATAGTTGAAATAACAGTGAAGGCTGTTAAAGGTTTCTTTTGTGTAGATTGCATAGCTGTCTCCTTTCTCTTAGTATTCTACGTCGTTTCCAAGCACTTTGAATTGAACAAAGCTTACGATAGCAATCATGATTGCCAAGAAGACACCGATGGTATTAGCATAACCGTATTCTGTCAATTGGAAGGCTTTTTCGTAAAGGTAGTACATAAGTGTACTTGTTGAGTAGTTTGGTCCACCAGATGTCAAAAGCTGAATGAGGGCGAAACACTGGAATGAGTTAATCGTTGTGATGATTGCGATATAAAGAGTTGTCGGAAGCAGACTTGGCCATTTAATCTTCCAGAAAACTTGAAACTCAGTAGCGCCATCAACACGCGCCGCTTCAACCAGTGAGTTGTCAATATTTCCCATTGCCGCGATGTAAAGGATAATCGGTTGACCAACAGAAGTTGTCAAAAGGATAATCATAATCGCAAGCAAAGCCCAGTTTTTATCTCCGAGCCAAGAAATGTTCTGGCTGATAATGTTGCTCGACTTAAGGACAAAGTTCAAAATACCTGATAGTGGATCGTAGATCCATTTCCAAACAACCGTAACAGCAACACTACCAGTAACAACAGGTAGGAAGAATACGAAACGGTAGAAAGATCTAGCAACCGCATTTTGTTGGTAGGTTTGTGATGCCACAAAAAGTGAAAAGAGTACAACGACCGGTACAGATCCGATAACCAAGATAACGGTGTTGATCAAAGATTTTGTAAAGACAGGGTCTTTAAACATGCGGATGTAGTTGTCCAATCCCACAAACTCAAAGCTAGTCATCGAGTAGTTAAAGAAACTAGTGATGAAGCCCATGATCATTGGAGCTAAGACGAAGACGGTAAAGAAGATTAATACTGGTGCTAAGAATGCGTAGGAAATAACTGTTTCCCGCATACGGATTTTATTGACTTTCACAGTCGGCACCTCACTTTCAAATAGTTTTTGTTTTTTGATTGTCGTCTGACATTGATGTAAAATCAAAATGAAATTTTTCAAGATTAGCCTATGTAAGAACTTCATTTTAATTTTGACCTGTCAGTTTCTTACATTTTTTAAACAAAACTCCCCCTTTTCGTACACAAATGTGCACAGGGAAAAGGGGGGATTTTACTTTTTATTTAGGGCTTATTGTTTAGCTGCTTTTTTGATTGTTTCATTCGCTTTTTCAGTGAATGCCTTCAAAGCTGCAGCAGGTTCTTGGTCACCATTAGATACTGCTTGCAACATTGGGAACCATAGAGTTCTCATTTCAGCAAATCCGTCGATTGTGTTGTAGTATGGAGAGTAGTATTGAGTCCAACCACTGATTGTTTCCATACGTTTGTCGTCGTATAGTTTACCAAATGAAGTACGAACTGGGAATGCTCCTGTACGAACTACGTCTTTAGGACCCCACTCTTTATCATCTGCGATGAATTGGATGAATTTCTTAGCTGCAGCAACTTTCTTTTCATCTTTGTTATTAAATACTGCAAATCCGTTTACAAGGTATTCAAGAGCTGGTTTGCCAGAATCAGATGGGAATGGTACTTCTACCACTTCAACTTTACTTGCTTCCAAAAGTTTAGCTTGGATACCGTTTTGAGCTGGTGCCCAAAGGATTGTGTATGAAGTTTGACCGTTTGCAAAGTTTTGGATGTCTGCTCCACCGTCAAATTGTGAACCGTTATTCAACAAACCATCTTTGATCCAGCTAGCTGCTTTTTCAAGACCTTTAACGAATTTAGGATCATCAGTTGTATATTTAGTTACTTCTTTATCAGTTACAGAACCGCCGTAAAGGTTAGAGATGAAGGCACGTGTTCCTTGGTCTCCCCCTTGACCAGAACTGAACAATGAACCTGGAGTGTATCCTTTATCTTTAAGTGCTTTCAAGACTTTTTCAAAATCATCAGTTGTCCAACCTTCTTTAACAAGGTTAGCTACACCAGCATCTTCCAACATTTTCTTGTTCATAGCCATGTAGAATGGTGCAGAACTGATTGGATACATGTATGCTTTGTCACCAGCTTTACTTGCTTGTACGATGTTTTCGTTGTTAACATCTTTCACAAATTCATCTGTAAAGAGGTCATTCAACTCAGCCAATTTACCATTTTTACCGTAATTGATGATACGACCTGGTGCATCGAAAAGTACATCTGGAGCTGTACCAGCTTCGATAGCTGTTGTGATTTTTTCTGGTCCAGATTTGAAGTCGATTGTTTCTAGTTTAACTTTGATATCTGGATTTGCTTTTTCGAAAGCTTCGATGATAGATTTTTCATAAGTTCCAACACCGTCACCAGATTTTTCTTGAGTAAATACCGGGAATGCCCACCAAGTAATTTCTGTTGTTGCTGCTGCATCGCCTGATTTGGCAGCATCTTTGTTAGCGTCTGATTTGCCACAAGCAGCAAGTGATAGAACCGCAGCACCCGCAAGTACTGTACAAGCTAGTTTTCTAAATTTCATTTGTATTCTCCTAAATGATGTTAAGCGTATCCGAATTGGATAAAGAGCAATGTCGACTTTGTATACGTTTTCATTTTTTCCTACTAATCAACCACTCTCCTCGTTTTTAATATTATGTTACTTAAGACCGGCAACGAAGCGTTCCGTAATCTCTTTTGGTCTAGTAATAGCGCCACCTACAACGATGCCTCGCACTCCATAGCCTAGGATTTGCTTAGCTTGTTCTGGTGTGTGAATTTTTCCTTCAGCAATGACATCTACCCCTGCGTCGCAGAGCTTTTTGATAAGTTCAAAATCTGGGCCATCCACTTTTGGACTGTAAGAAGTGTAACCTGATAGAGTTGTACCGACAAAGTCAATTCCTGCCTCTACTGCTGTTAAGCCTTCTTCAAAGGTACTTGTATCCGCCATCAATAATTGATTTGGATATTTTTCCTTCACTTGGCGAATAAATTCTTGAATCTCTAAGCCGTCATAACGTTCACGCTTAGTACAGTCAAGAGCGATAACTTCGATATCAAGTGCAGCTAATTCATCCACTTCCTTCATTGTAGCAGTAATGAATGGTTCTTGTGGTGGGTAGTCTCGCTTGATGATCCCGATAATGGGAAGTTTTGTAACTTCCTTGATTTCCTTGATATCTCGGACACTGTTTGCCCGAATACCAACCGCTCCACCTTGCTCTGCTGCTTTGACTAGCAAGGGGATTACTCCTCCCGCTTCTGTGTAGAGCGGTTCATGAGGAAGAGCCTGGCAAGAAACAATGATTCCATCTTTAATCTGTTCAATCAATGCTTCTTTACTAATTTGTGGCATCCACTTTCCTCCTTTTCTTTTTCTTTGTGCTTATGTGACTATTATAGCTCATTATTAAAACGCTTTCAATATTTTGTACTAGAATAGATTGAAGTTTCAAAACAATTTTATGCAACAATTCATCCTGAAAGTAGTTTCAGACGTTTAAAATTCTGCCTAGTACTTCTCAAAGCCTTGAAAACGTCACTTTTTACTCGTAAAAACGAAAGAAAAAGGCCGTAACACCTTCTGGTTACGACCCTTTCTATTAAAGAGCAAGTTTCTCTATAAAACCTTTAAGTTTATCTATTGCACTAATATTCTTTTTTCTTGCCCATGGCAAACATGCCAAGAAGCATCCCCACAAGTCCTACACTTGCAAGAGTTGCAGCATCTTCACTTCCAGTTTCAGGAAGTGCTTGCTGATGTATTGCAGGCGCTGCTGGTGCCTGATAGGTCTTGTCTTGCGACATGGTCTGAACCACAATCTCTTGCTCACCTTTGAATTCTGGGACTTCATGTACAGCTGCTTCTGCACCATTGACACCGCCTACAAATTCTGGAGATTCTGCTCTTGCTGTTTCTACTGCGTTGACACTACCACTAAATTCTGGAACTTCATGTACTGTCGCTTCGCCATTTATTCCTCCAATGAATTCAGGTATATCATGTACAGCTGCTTCTACTCCATTCACGCCACCTTCATAGGCTGGAAGTTCTGAGCTTGCTGCTTCTACTCCATTCACGCCACCTTCATAGGCTGGAAGTTCTGAAATTGCTGCTTCTACTCCATTCACACCACCTTCATAGGCTGGAAGTTCTAAACTTGCTGCTTCTACTCCATTCACGCCACCTTCATAGGCTGGAAGTTCTGAGCTTGCTGCTTCTACTGCATTAACGCCGCCTTCAAAGTCTGATGCGTCTGACTTAGCTGCTTCTACTCCATTCACACCGCCTTCGAACTCTGGGCTCTCTGACTTAGCTCCTTCATCGCCATTGACTCCGCCTTCAAAGTCTGATGCGTCTGACTTAGCTGCTTCTACTCCATTCACACCGCCTTCGAACTCCGGACTCTCTGCCTTAGCTTCTTCTTCGCCATTGACACCACCTTCAAAGTCTGATGTGTCTGACTTAGCTGCTTCTACTCCGTTCACACCGCCTTCGAACTCTGGGCTCTCTGACTTAGCTCCTTCATCGCCATTGACTCCGCCTTCAAAGTCTGATGCGTCTGACTTAGCTGCTTCTACAGCATTGACTCCGCCCTCGAACTCTGGACTCTCTGACTTAGCTCCTTCATCGCCATTGACACCACCTTCAAAATCTGATGTGTCTGACTTAGCTGCTTCTACTGCATTGACGCCACCTTCGAACTCTGGGCTCTCTGCTTTAGCTCCTTCATCGCCATTGACACCACCTTCAAAGTCTGATGTGTCTGACTTAGCTGCTTCCTCACCATTGACACCACCTTCGAACTCTGGACTCTCTGCCTTAGCTCCTTCATCGCCATTGACACCACCTTCAAAGTCTGATGTGTCTGACTTGGCTGCTTCTACTGCATTGACGCCGCCTTCGAACTCTGGACTCTCTGCCTTAGCTCCTTCCTCACCATTGACGCCGCCTTCAAAGTCTGATGTGTCTGACTTAGCCGCTTCTACTGCATTGACGCCACCTTCGAACTCTGGACTCTCTGCCTTAGCTCCTTCATCGCCATTGACACCACCTTCAAAGTCTGAAATTTCATGAACAGCTGCTTCTCCTTTTGAAGTTTCCACTGGAATATATTCTGGAACTTCATGGACTGCTGCTTCTTCACCATTGACGCCACCCTCGAAGTCTAAGACTTCATGGACTGCTGCTTCGGCACCATTGACGCCACCTTCGAATTCTGGGACTTCATTAATAGTTCCCGGTGGATTTTCTTCAACTTCTATTTCTGGAATTTCATGAACGGCTGCTTCCTCACCATTGACACCGCCTTCGAATTCTGGAAAATCATGAATTGCTGCTTCCTCACCGTTGACGCCACCTTCAAAGGCTAGATCCTCATGAACTGTACCTTCACCATTGACTGCGCCTGTAAATTCTGGAACTTCATGGATTTCTGCTTTTGCGCCATTTTTCCCACCAGGGACTCCTGCCCCTTCAAGACTTACAGGCAAATTATGCATGCTCTCAATTGCACCATCAATGATTTCTGTAATTTCTTGACCAATATCTTCCTTGCTAGCTGCAAATAACAAGGTTTTTGAATCATACTGCGTCAAGAAGGTAGCAAAATTCCCATTTGCCAGTTTAAGAACTGGTGGCTGATTCACCAATACTTCAGAATCAAATTCTAAAGCGATGACATTTTTGCTCATCTCCACAGCATTTTTCACAGTTGCTTTTGTTGGAGCAATTCTATCCTTGCTTAAGAAATCCCAGTTAAATTTCTTATAAGACAAGGTGTATTCATTTTGAGTGGCAGTCGCATGCTCATAAAGCAAGCCAAATTCGCCATTTCCAAGATCTTGCAAGGAGTTATAAGCAAATTTACCACTTTGAATTGGATTGTGCTTGAGCCAAGTTAGGTCTCCATTAGCTTCCACACGTGCCAAGTGCACCAGACCATTGTAACGTCCTGGCCCACCTGCATTACTGAGGATGATATATTCCTTACCATCGTGCACCGTATGAATGGCAGACATTTGAACGTAGACGTCTTTGACATCTGAATAGCGTTTTACATCTTTTTCCCAAGTTGCTCCGCCATCTTTACTTGTCGCTACTTGAAGATCACCTGTCAATCCACGCATGAAGAGTTTGAGATCCCCATTATTCAACTGAACAACAGTTGACTCAGTATTTTGAGCACCTGGATTATTCATAGTTGAAGAGTGAATTGTTTGGTTGCCTACTGGGCGGTTATCATTGACAGCTTCACCAGCGTGCCAAGTTTCACCATGGTCATCTGAGTAAATGACGCGTGAAGACTGAGAACCACTTAGGTAGGATACGTTATTTGTAGTGTAGGCAGGGATAACAAGACGCCCTTTATGAGGTCCTGAATGTAAGGCAATACCTGTACCAGGTCCAGTACCTAAGAAGTGCATCCAGTCCTTACGAATACCGTATGTAATATCTTTAGGTGCAGACCAAGTTTTTCCATCGTCATCGCTATAAGACATCCAGAGATAGTTGGTGTTTGAAACTCTAAAGATATTCTTGTCGCTATAATCGAAGTAGACATTACCAATCAGTTCCTCACCCTTGTATAGATCACCCTTATCACTATAGGCTGGTTTCTTAGGATCAACTACAACACGGTATTCTGTCTTTCTATTTTCAGGGTCAAAAACTTCGCCATTTTCACGAATGGTATAACGTCCTGCATCACCTTGTTTGTACAAGACTTGGTATACCTTGTCACCAATTTTCTCATAGGCTTGTGGCGCTTTTCCTGGCAAATCTCTAACAGCTTCACCTTCTACGAACATATCATAAATGGCAAAGATTCGCTTCGTCTTTGGATCTTGGACTAGGGCCATGTCAATGTTGACTGGTGAGCCCGCATGAGCTCTCTTAGCCTTCTCATTGTCGCGAGGATTTGAGATAACAATTCTATCTCCCCAGGTTTTGCCCTTATCATCACTACGACGAATGACCATACCGATATCACCCCAGTCAGAGTGATGCAAACGTCTCTCGTCTGCACCAGCAATTAAGGTTCCCTTATCAGTTTTCAGCAAGGCTGGAATGCGGTAGCTCGCGATACCATCTTTATTTGGCTTGCGGTTCTCACCACCTTCAAAAACATCCAGTTTATCAGTAACTTCTGCTCCTTCAGGAAGTTTCTTCTCCAACTCTCCTCTTTCAAAAAGTTGGCTACGTTTTTTAACTTCTTCTGGAGAAAGAGCACGGTCATAAACAGTTAGATTACGGACTTTAAGATTGGCGCCCCAGAAGTTTTTGCCTGTGCGTTTTGTTGTACCGATTTGTACATGATTAACATCTGGCATGTCTTGGATGAAGCGACCAGACTGAGGACTTGTGCGCGACAAGACACCATTTACATAGACGCGAACTTGACCTTTTGGTTGGTCTGCATTTGGTCTTTCAACTGTAAAGGTTACAGAGTTCCACTCACCTGGCTTAATCTTCAAAGGAGCAGTTTTATAATCACCATAGAATTGGTTGCCATTGGCATCACGACCTTCAACGATAGCTGTGTTATCAAGGATGGCCATAGTGAAATACTCATTTACTTTGGTATCACTAGAGACTGAGAAGAGGTTGTAAAAACGTGGAGCAGATGCATCTGGCTTAAACTCCATATGAATTGTCGCATTTTGAAGTTTTTTAAGTTTGTCTAGCTCCTCCTTCATGTCAACTCTTTGACCGTTTGAAGGATTGGTTTCAACATCTTCCTTCTCTATAACAGTATTGGCATTTCCCAACTCTCTTGCATAAAAGTCACGAGGAATTTTTCCAACCTCTTCTTCGTCTTCACTCTCTGTAGCTGGAGTTTCGTTTGATGCTTCTGTTTCTGTTGGTTTTTCAGACCCTGGGTTTGCTTTCAGCTCTTCACGGTTTACTTCTGTGCCCTTATCTGTTGCCGTTGCCAATTTGTCTGCGAGTTCCTTATCGAGATTCGTCAGATTTCCTGTCTCTACTTCCTTAGGCAATTCTGGCAAAGATTGCCCCGCTGTTTCACCATTCGTTGATGGCGCCTCTTGAGCAAAAGCAGGTGAAGCACCAAAAACAACTGCTCCAATCACTACTGAAGCTGCTCCAACTGCAAATTTTCGAATTCCGTACCGCTGTTTTCTATCAAAATGTCTCTGATTCATATTTTCCCTTCCGTTTTTAAAAAATAAAGCGCTTTCTTTTTTGCTTAAAATTTTATGCCACCGAGGCTAAAGTAGCAAAAGAAACTGAAATATTGAATGGAGAATCCCATCCTTTTTACTGTGAACTACTGTTGCATGACATAAATTTCCACTTTTTATGAAGAAATACAACAGATTTTGCTCCTTTCATAATTGATATTACACTTATTATATAATAAATATTACAAATTTTAGTCAAATCAATCTACAATAGATTCTACTTTCAAATATATTTGGAAGAATCAAACTATTTGAAACTACTTTCTTGCCATCCAAATATATTGAAAAGAACCCTGTAATTCATTCAAAATCACAGGGTACTTCTTCCTAAGCCTTTATTGACCTACATAGGTAAATGGGATTTCACTGCCACACAACCAATTGTAAACTTGATCATTAACATGGACGTTCATAGCTTCGTGTGCGTATTCTGGCATCAGGCGATAGCTCTTCTCACAAGTCAAACGATTGTAGATAGCAAACTGAGTGATTGGATAGCAAACATCGTCATCAAGCCCAGTAATCATTCGAACTTCCCCCTTAATGCGATGGGCAAGATTTTTTACATCGATATAGGCGAGCGTCTCCATAATCTGCTCTTCTGTTTCGTGGAAAGGATCATGGAACTTAAAGTAACGAAAGAGCTCATCATAGGCTTCGCTGGTATTTCCAATCTCTAGCACTCGTCTAAAGTCTGATAAGAATGGATAAATAGCAACTGTACGTTTGATACGTGGATTTAGCCCCGCAGCCACTAGAGCTAGTGCCCCTCCTTGAGAAGCTCCATAACTAGCCAATTGCCCCTCATCTACTTGAGGGAGACTAGCTATAATCTCAATCAATTGATAAATATCAAGATAAACATCCTTATAGAAGAGTTGCTCTTTTCCTTCTACTGCACCACGGATGATTTGGCCCTTAACTGTATTTCCGAGAGGTGAACGCAAGCCATCTTGTGAATAACCAGACTGCCCTCTTACATCCATAGATACAACACCATAACCAGCTACTGTAAAAGCTAGCATATCTGTCCAATCCCAGCAACGTCCCATATAGCCATGGAAGTGGAAAATGACAGGTACTTTCTTTTCTGATTTTGGCAAGACTATACGCGCATAAACAAGGCCATCACGGGTACCCTTAAAGCTTAACTCATAACACTTCACATTGGGAATATGAAAATCACGTTCCTCTAGTTGGTAATCTGGCAAGACCGAAACCTTATCAATCTCACCATCCCAAAAAGCGTCAAAGTCTTGTGGAACTTCATCTCTTCCTCTGTAAGTTTCCATTTCTTCCATTAATGCTGGGTTTCTCATATAATTCTCCTTAATTTTTGTAACCGTTATCATAACTCTAGCACACAAAGTAAGGCAATGCAAGGTAGATTCTTAAATAGAAAGTGATTTTAATTTTGCAGCTTCAGCGATGCTAGTCTGAAAGTAGTTTTATAAAACTATCTTCTCAAAGAGCGAGCAAGATAAGTCATTAGCACTTTTTGACTTTCAAAGTTCTGTAGGATTGCCTTGCTTTTTTCCTACCATTTACTTTATTTCGTTGATCTTCCTACTTTATCAACTTTTAGACTTGTCTTTGCTTATCGCTTTTCTTTTTAAGTGATTCCTTTCCTACAAAAAAAGTTTCATAATCTCCATAGACTAGATCTATCAAGATTATAAAACTTTTTCTTATTTCAAATTATTTTTATAACGTTCCAACTCAGCTTGGTTCCCCCAAACATAATGACCTGGACGAATTTCAACCATTGACGGCTTATCAGTCTCATAGTCATGTTGATCTGGATCATAGACTTTCAAGACTTTTTTACGTTCCAAGATCGGATCAGGGATTGGAACTGCTGATAGGAGAGCTTGAGTATAGGGATGGATTGGATTGTTAAACAATTCTTCCGTCTCAGCTACCTCAACAATGACACCCTTGTAAATTACCGCGATACGATCAGAGATAAAACGAACCACTGACAAGTCATGGGCAATAAAGAGATAAGTCAAGCCCAATTCCTTTTGGAATTTCTTAAGCAAGTTCAACACTTGGGCACGAACAGAAACGTCCAAGGCTGAAATTGGCTCATCAGCAATAACAAAGTCTGGTTGCATAACCAAGGCACGAGCGATACCAATACGTTGACGTTGTCCACCTGAGAACTCATGTGGATAACGTGTCAAGTGTTCTGCCAAAAGTCCAACTTCACGAATGATATTTTGAACTTTTTCTTTTCTTTCTTCCTCATCTTTAAACAGATGATAGTTGTATAGACCTTCAGAGATAATGTAGTCAACGGTTGCACGCTCATTCAAGCTAGCTGCTGGGTCTTGGAAAATCATCTGAATTCGACGGATTAACTCCGAAGCTTGTTCACGTGATTTCTTTCCGTTAATTTTTTGCCCTTCAAAAATGATGTCCCCATTGCTGGTGTCATTAAGACCGATAATAGCACGACCAATCGTTGTCTTACCACTTCCAGACTCTCCAACAAGTGAGAAAGTTTCTCCTTTGTTGATAAAGAAATTGGCATTCTTAACAGCTACAAACTTTTTACTTCCTTCACCGAAGGAAATCTCTAAGTCTTTAATTTCTACTAATTTTTCAGACATTTCCTTCCTCCTAGTCCTCAAGATGTGTAAAGCCCATCTTTTCACGAATCTTGTCGTGTAAATCTGCAATCACCGATGGTTTTTCAACTTTTGGAGCTTGTTCATGAAGCAACCATGTCTTAGCCCAATGAGTATCAGATACTGCAAACTGAGGTGCTTTTTCCTCGAAGTCAATCTTCATAGCATAATCTGAACGAAGAGCAAAAGCATCTCCCTTCAATTCAGTATAAAGCGATGGAGGTGTTCCAGGGATTGAGTACAATTCACCTTTGTCATCCGCAAGTTGTGGCAAGCTTGACAAGAGGCTCCATGTATATGGATGACGTGGGTCGTAGAAGATTTCTTCAACAGTACCATATTCAACAATTTCACCAGCATACATAACTGCAACTTTATCAGCGATACTTGCTACGACACCTAGGTCGTGGGTGATAAAGATTGTTGTAAAGTGGTATTCGTGTTGAAGTGACTTCAACAAATCAATAATCTGTGCCTGAATGGTCACGTCAAGAGCTGTTGTCGGCTCATCACAGATAAGAATGTCTGGACGACAAGCAAGAGCAATCGCGATAACGATACGTTGACGCATTCCCCCAGAATATTGGAAAGGATACTCGTCAAAACGTTTCTCAGAATCTGGAATACCAACTTTATTCATATAGTCAATAGCCATCTCTTTAGCTTCTTGCGCAGTCTTGCCTTGGTGTTTAACAATAACTTCTGTGATTTGACTTCCGATTGTCTTGATAGGGTCTAGACTGGTCATCGGATCTTGGAAGATAGTTGCAATCTTCGCACCACGAATACTTTCCCATTCTTTATGAGAAGATAAGGTTGTCAAATCTTGTCCTCGGTAATTAATACTACCTTGTGCAACACGACCATTTTCTTCCAACATTCCTGTGAATGTTTTTGTCAAAACTGATTTACCTGAACCTGACTCCCCAACTAACGCGAGGACCTCTCCCTCAATCAAATCGATGGAGACACCTCGAATAGCTGTCAAAATCTTGTCACGAACATCAAATTCCACGACAATATCTTGAGCAGTCAAAATTACATTTTTTCCTTTTATCATGTCTACTCCTATCTATGTGTACGTGGATCACTAGCATCCGCTAGGTTTTGACCAACAACGAACAGTGACAAGGATACCAAGACCAAAGTTGTCAATGGAATCCAGAAGAGGTATGCATTTGTCGTTACGTTTTGAGAGTAATCTGAAATCAAACGACCCAAGCTAGGAACTGTAATCGGCAATCCAAGTCCAAAGAATGATAAGAAAGCTTCATATGAGATAAAGGCTGGAAGCATTTGCGACGTACTCGTAACAATAACAGATACCAATTGTGGCATAATGTTTTTCACAATAATCTTATAACTTGGTGTTCCCAAGGTTCGTGAAGCAAGGTTATACTCTAAATCACGGTATCGTAACATTTGGATACGAATTGAGTGAGCAACATTAATCCAGGTTGTTACACTCATGGCAAAAATCAAGTTCCAGAAACCTGCACCGATAGAGTAAGTCAAAACAATAACGATCAAAAGTGATGGGATATTGTTGATAACGTTGTAGACCTCCATCATGATACGGTCAACTGATTTTGAGATCCCCCAAATTCCACCAATGACAACACCGATAAAAAGGTTGACAAAGGTCGCAATGACAGAAATCAAGATAGAATTACGAGCTCCAAACCAGACACCATCAAAGAGAGATTTACCATTACTATCTGTACCAAACCAATGCTCAGCATTTGGTTTAATGTAACGAGCGCTAAAATCATTTACCTTACTTACATCATTGAAGTCAAAATCAGAGAACATTGGGTAAATGAAACTCATCAAAACAACTGCAATCAAGATACCTAGCATGATTACTGTTGATTTCTTCTTCAAAAATTGTCTAAAAACAGAACCCCAGTATGAATAGGCAGGAGCATCAATTGCTTCAGAGGCATAATCATCACGTTTTACAAACTGAAATTTTTCATTACTAATTGTAGACATTATTTGCCTCCTTTCTCTGTCAATTTAATACGTGGGTCAATAATGGTCATCCAAATATCTCCAATAAGGTTTGAGAAGATTGAGACACAAGTGAAGATAAAGACGAGACCAACTACCATATTATTGTTTGAAGCTTTTACAGAGTCGATCAACATTTTACCCATACCTGGGAAGGCAAAGACTGTTTCAGTAAGAGTTGCTCCACCAATAACACCAATAATTGAGCCTGGGATACCAGAAACGAGTGGTACCATAGCATTTTTAAAGATGTGCTTATCAGAAATCTCTTTCTCAGACAAACCTTTAGCACGAGCAAAACGAACGAAATCTTGTGATTGCAAGTCAATCATATAACGGCGAATCCAAATTGCCATAGTAGGTGCTCCTAGCAAGCCCAGAATCACTGCAGGAAGGACATAAGAACGCCAATCACCAGCACCCAAGATTGGGAATGAGTCTGGGAAGCCGATTGAAGAACCAATCAAACGAATAATATAGACTAGGGCAATCGTTGGAAGAGCCAACAAGAACGTTAGAGTCCCTGTTGAGAAACTATCAATCCAAGTGTTTTTGAAACGAGCCATTGCTGAACCAAGAGGAATCGCAATCGCATATGAAATCGCAAGACCAATCAAACCAGTGATAGCAGAACTTGCAATCATAGATGGGTACTGATAGTTGCTCTCAGTAGCTGTATATGGATCATCTTTACCGTAGTTGGCTACTTCACGAGCATCAGCTTGACTCGGAGATTTATAAGTTCTTGAGTAAATATTTACTGATGATGTTTTCTTACCAGTTGGGAATTGAACTTCAGAAGTCTTCGTTTGTCCTTGTCCTTGTGTAATAACTTGAAGAACAGGAGTATTTGCATAAGTTGGATAAGAATCTCCTAGGTTCAAGTTGACAAAGTTTTGGTGAACAAATGGGAACTGACTATTGAAGTACAAGAGGTATTTGTGTTTAGTACCTGAACCCACAAGAGACCAACCGATAGCAGGATCATTCTCAAAGCGCAAATAACGCTCTAAGTTAGGATTCTCAGGGTCTTGGATCTTGTTTGTATGGTCAATATCAAGCAAGTTTGCATAGAATTTAAACACACGTTCAAAAATAGGAATTTCACGTGTAGCGTAGAATTGTCCACTCTCTGTAAACTCACCTAGAGTCCAACCATTCCCAAGTTGTTGGATATATTTTTCATAGATTGCTTTATTTGTATCATTTGCATCTACTGTAACAGAAGAGTCAATGCTACTAGCTTTTTCCTGCAACTCTTTCGTATCATAATATTCGATATAACCCATACGCTCAAAGACGGTATTTTCATAGTTATCACGTTTATCAGCTGTGGTTGCAATTTTATTGTAGTTAGTATCTTGTTTGAAGATCAACTTCCGTGGAACCATCGTATAGATGATTGTGTAAATCAAGGTCGTTACTAAGAAAATAGAAACCAACGACCGCAAGATACGCATAAAAACATATTTTTTCATATTATTTCCTTTAAAATCCCAAAAGAACCTTCTCCTTTAGGAGAGAAAGTTCTGATGAGCATTATTTATTTCACATGACTCGCTAACTCTTTTTGAGCTTTTTCGTTTGATTCAGCTTTTTCTTTGAGCCATTTTTCACGAGCTTCTTTGTACTCTTTGGTTGTTACAGTGTTAGCTTGCAATTTAAGGTACTTGAAGTATACATCTGAACCTTTATCACCAGATTGAGTGTAAGAGGCCGAGAATGGTACTACACGAGAAATAACTGGCGCTGCTCCTGAAGATGACATAGCTGGAAGGAAGAGTGAGCTATCTGTCAACCAAGCTTGAGCTGCTGCATATTTCTCATAACGTTTGTTAAGGTCACTTGTTTCATTACCAGCTTCTTCAAGCAACTTGTCGTAGTCTTTCAAACCAACTTGGGTAACTGCTGGATTTGATGGATTGTCATAACCCATATAAGTCTTTGTTTGCTCGCTGTTACTTGTTTGCAAGATATCAAGGTAAGTTGATGGGTCTTGATAGTCTGGGTTCCATCCAACGGCACCTGAAAGATCCCAATCCTCAGCTGCTGCATTCGGAGCATAGTAAGTGATGTTAAATAATTCATCTTTTGTTACTTGTTGGATATCGATGATTACATTTTCTTCACCAAGAACTTTTTCAACAGATTGTTTGAAGGACTGAATACGCGCAATGTAGCTCTTAGCAGTTTGGTCAACTGGAATATCCAAATGAATTGGGAATTTCACGCCATCTGCTTCCAAAGTCTTCTTAGCTTTAGCAAATTCTGCTTTCGCTTTATCAGCATTGTAAAGACCATCTTGGCCATCCGCAAAGTTTACATCTTTCCACTCATCACCATAAGAAACAACTTTCTCAGTGACCAAGTCACCAAATGTTTTTTCACCTGCAGAAACAAAGTCTGGTTTTACAAATAGATTACGAACAGCAAGGGCTGCTCCATCTTCACCATTGATCTGAGCAGAGTATGCTGTACGGTCAAATGCAAAGTTCAAAGCTTGACGGAAGTCTTTGTTAAGAAGGGCTTTCTTAGTAGAAGTCTTTTCATCATCAGTTGTTTTTGATGTATATTTATAGCTTTGACGGTCAATATTAACACCCAAACCAGCAATACCAGCTCCTTGTGGAGTATAGTAAATGTTGTCTTTGTATGTTTCTGCGATTTTAGAATAATTTGAACTTGTTGGGAAGAGACGGGCGTAGCTGTATGCACCACTTGTAAAGTTACGTTCGATTGATTCTTGGTCTGAACCATCATAGAATGCAAGCGTCACAGTGTCTAAGTGAACATTATCTTTATCCCAATATTGCTCATTCTTCACAAACTCAACAGAAGACTTAGCAGTTAATCCTTTAAGCAAGAAAGGACCATTGTAAAGCAATGATGTTGGATCTGTTGACTTACCAAAGTCTGAACCTTTTGATTTTTCAAACTCTGCATTCAAAGGCCAGAAGATTGCGTAAGACATTTTAGAATTCCAATATGGCTCTGGTTTGTTCAAAGTGTATTGAAGAGTGTAGTCATCAACAGCTTTTACACCAACAGTTGAAAAGTCAGTTGAGTTCCCAGCCACATAATCTGCCAAACCTTTTACAGAATCTTGAGCAAGATACAATGCTTCTGATTTCTTATCAGCTGCGTGTTTCAAACCTGTAACAAAGTCATTAGCAGTTACTTCTGCATATTCTTCACCATCAGCTGTGAGCCATTTTACACCTTTACGAATCTTATAAGTGTATGTCAATCCATCTTGAGACACTGACCAATCTTCTGCAACTGCAGGAGTGAGGTTACCATATTTATCATTTGTAAAGAGTCCATCGATACCATTTGAAGTGACAACTTTTGTACTTTGCTTACCAGAGATAAGGTAGTCCAAAGTTTCTGGATCAGCTGTATATACATATCCGTATGCTTTTGGAGCCTCAGCATTAGATGATTTTGAAGAACCGCAAGCCGCGAGAACACCTGTTGCAAGTAGGGCTACGCCTGCTACTGCAAAAATCCGACTTTTTTTCATATTACTTAACTCCTCTTTTGAAATTAATAAGATAATGCTTATTATACCACAACCACTTCAAAAAGTAAACGAATTTTCAGAATATTTTGTCGCACACATTTTGAAAGTCGGAAAACTTACATTTTCAGAAAAGAAACTATTGACGAGAGCAGATTTTAAAGGTATAATAATAAAAGTTAAGGCGGTATAGCCAAGTGGTAAGGCACGGCTCTGCAAAAGCTTGATCGTCGGTTCAAATCCGTCTACCGCCTCTATGATTCAGAAGACTCCAAACGGAGTCTTTTTTATAAAATGGAGAAGCTTTACTGGCCGAGGACTAGTAAAGCTTCTTTTGTTAATCAGTTTCTTCTTCCAGCTCAATTTCTGTAATTTGAACCTTCAACTTGGTCACACGGCCATTTTTGACTTTGTCATTAGTCAATGTAATGTGTTTGTTGGCACTTTCCAATTCATAGCTAAGTTTTTCAGTTGTTGGAATAGTCCCGACACCCGTCAAATAATAACCAGCGATTGTATCTACATCATCACTTTCAAGTTCAACATCGAAATAACTATTGAAGTCGTTCAAGTTCATCGTACCTTGAACAATGTAGGTATTCTCACCAATAGTGTGAACATAAACCTCAGCACGGTCAGTTTCGTCGTCAATCTCTCCGACAATCTCCTCAAGGAGATCTTCTAGTGTAACTAGACCAGCCATACCACCATACTCATCCAAAAGGATTGCCATCTGTCTTTGAGTATTTCTAAACTCTTTTAATAAATCATCCACAAAAATCGTTTCAGGTACAAAGAGTGGATCTTGCAAGATTCGCTTCCAGACGATATTGTCAAACCCGCTGACAAAGGCTTCTTTAAGGAGGCTCTTGGTGTGAACCAAACCAATGACATTGTCCTTGTCTCCATCATAAACAGGAATACGAGAAAAGTTCTGTTTCAAGATACTTTGGATAATGGTTTGAGTATCATCCTGAATATCTACCATAAAGGCATCTGTTCGAGGAACCATGACTTCACGTGCCATGAGCTCGTCGAGTGAGAAAATCCCCTGCAACATTTCAATTTCATCTGCATCCAAGGTTTCTTCACTCTTAGTTAGCATGTACTCAATCTCATCACGAGTCATTTTTTCATCTGCATCGTCAAATTTCATTGGAGTCAATCGACTCAATAGATTCGTCGAGGCAGATAGCAACCAAACAAAGGGACTAACAATCTTGCCAAGTCCAATAATAACCGGGACAGAGCGAATAGCTAAGGCGTCCTTGAGATTTAGAGCAATCCGTTTTGGGTAGAGTTCTCCAAAGACAATAGAAATATAGGTCAAGAAAGCTAATGATAAGAAGCTAGCTACCGCATAGGCAGTTTCACTATTTCCCATCCAAGAGGCGATTAACTCTCCAAGTGAATCTGCTAGTTTAGCCCCTGACAAGATGGTGATCAAGGTGATACCAACTTGAATGGTTGATAAAAAGTGATTAGGGTTTTCAAGCACCTTTAGCAAACGGATATAGCGTTTATCTCCCTCTTCAGCTTTTTGCTCAACACGCGAACGACTAAGTGAAACCATGGCCATTTCTGTTGCAGAGAAAAAGGCATTTAAAAAAGTCAAAACAACTAATAAAACAAATTGCAGTAACAAATCCTGACTGCTCGGGTCTTCCATTTTCCTTCTCCTAAATAGTATAATTGAGTCTATTATACCACATTTTTTCTCTTCTACACATTATTTTACGATTTCAATAGTTAATCCCCTATCTGATGTGATAAGGGATTTTTAGTCTATTTTGCTTTGGTAACCGTAACTTGACCTGTTCGGTAGTCAAGCTGAATTCCAGTTTGGACATTCGGAATGACGACGTTAAACTCCAACTCCCCATCAGAGGACTTGGCTTCAATCTGAGAAGCTGATGGTACCAAATCTTGCTCAGTAGCATAGAGTAATGTCACGCGGTAACGAACTCGTTTGTTTTGATCTAGGGCTTTTCGAACCAAGCTCTCATAGTAGTTTTGGCCTGTCGAATCTTCGGCACGCGCCTGGTTAGACCAAGCTGTCTGAACAGCGATATTTTTAGGATTGCTAGTAGAAGCATCAAAGCCATCTAACCCACCGATCAAGGCATAGCCCAACAAATGCCCTCTATCGACCGCATGGTTGTAACTTCCCTTTAGATTCTTAACCTGATGCCAGCCTGCTGGCGTCCAAGAAGTCGAGCCATTCCCAGTCTCTTCACGATCCTTGTATTGTCTGGTCGCTTTTGACATGAGGGCATTGGCTACTGTAGGAACTGTCTCTCCTCCTACAGTTTTTGTCTTGTTATCAGCATAGGGTTTGCTTGAAACCTTTGCATCCAAATTTGTCTTATTACCATTGACGATAAAGGCTCCTGCTCCATTCCATTCAAGAGAACCCTTAATTTGTTTTTTGATAGAATCTGTCAGGACACTTTCAGCTAATTCTTGACTTGGAGCATCCGATGATTGAGACTTCTGCTTTACTTGCGTATGAGGCGCAGAGTTGGTAGCTTGCATCTCCTTGATATAATAACTTCCTGCTGACAAGAGCAGAAAAAGCAAGAGACCTACTAGAGTCTGTCTAGTTTTTTTATTCATATTTTCTCCTTATACTCTTCGAAAATCTCTTCAAACCACGTCAGCTTCACCTTGCCGTACTCAAGTAGAGCCTGCGGCTCTCTTCCTAATTTACTCTTTGATTTTCATTGAGTATTACATTCGATTCCTAGAAAAAGGCTGGGACAAAAGTCCTAACCTCTCAATTGTATTTGGATTGTCGAGCAAGACGCAGTGGTTGAGTGGGCTCTACTACGCTGATTTTATCAGCTTTTACAGCCCTACTCAACTGTGCGGAGGTGGGACAACGAAATCGAATTCTAACGAATTACCGATTTCTGTCCCACTCTCATTTTCCTGTAAATTTTGTGATGAGTTCTTGCCATTTTGCTGGCGCCAAAATAGCCCAAGGGTCTTCCCCTTTTCCTAGTATGCCATAGCCAATCATCAAACCAATTGCAAGAGCTAAAGCACCTAGAAGGAGAACTAGCATAACCAAGACAAAACGACGCAAGACATATTTGGCTTCTTTATTCATCTTCATCAGCTTCCACACTTACCCGTTCAATCTTAGCTCCTAACTGAGCCAACTTTTCATGGAAACGGTAGTATCCTCTATCCAAGTGAACAAGTTTTCCAACAACTGTCTCTCCTTCAGCTACTAGTCCTGTTAAAATCAAGGCTGCACTGGCACGTAAGTCTGTCGATAGAACTTCTGCACCTTGGAGTTGCTGTCCGCCAATAATACGAGCTGTATCACGGATGATTTCTGAGTGCAAGCCCATCCGACGCATCTCTTCTAAATGTTGGAAGCGATTCTCAAACACAGTCTCCACCATGGTTGACTCACCTTGAGCTACCGTCATCAAGGCCGTAAACTGGGCCTGCATATCTGTTGGAAATCCCGGATGTGGTAATGTCTTAACATGAACAGCCTTTAGCTTATCCCGCTGTGAACGTACACGAATCCCTTCATCCTCATCAATGACTTCAACACCCATTTCGAGCAATTTAGCTATCAAGGGACGGTTGTGTTCCCAAATGGCATCTTGAATCAAGACATCTCCACCGGTCATAGCAGCTGCTACCATGAAGGTTCCAGCTTCGATACGGTCTTGCACAACATTGTGAGTCGCACCGTGCAATTTCTCAACACCCTTAATGGTAATAGTTTCTGTACCAGCACCTTTGACTTTGGCTCCCATTTTATTTAGTAGAACAGCTAAGTCTACAATCTCGGGTTCACGCGCCGCATTTTCAATAACAGTAACTCCCTTAGCAAGAGTTGCAGCCATCATCAAGTTTTGAGTAGCACCCACACTAGGGAAGTCCATGTAAATGTGAGCTCCGTGCAAGCGTTCTGCCTTAGCTTCAATATAACCAGCCGTTTGGGTGATCTCAGCCCCCATTGCTTCGAGTCCCTTTAGGTGAAGATCTATCGGACGACTACCGATGGTACAGCCACCTGGCATCGAAACTTTTGCGTGTCCTACACGAGCCAAGATTGGCCCCAATACTACAATAGAGGCACGCATCTTGCTGACATACTTGTAGGGAGCTTCTTCTGTGATATCCCCAGTTGCATCAACTTCGACAATATGGGCATCCTGATCAAAATCAACTTGAGCATGCAATCCACGAACCACTTGGTTCATGGTAAAGACATCTGATAAGATTGGAACATTTTTTAAAACAGTTTTTCCTTCACTTGCTAAAATAGTTGCCGCTAGCAGAGGCAAAACTGCATTTTTTGCGCCCTCGATGGTGACACTTCCAACCAAGCGATTATCGCCACCTCGAACTACAATTTTTTCCATAAAATATTTTCCTTTACTTACAATTTTAGAATAGCGCTCTAATTGCTTCTTGCCAGAGTTGGTAGAGATTTAGGAAAAAGGAACTAATCAGATATCCTAAACCGATACTACACAATACTACCAAGAGTCGAATCTTCCCCGCATTGTCCTTGGTCACCTTTAAAATCTGATCCCATTTAACCAGGTCTTTCAAAAGTTGAAAGACTAGATAGACAAAGAACATATGACTACTAAGGGTAAAAAATAATTGAATCATCGGCCTATTATACCATCTTCTCTTTTTCTACGCTAGTTTACAGATTCACCTATTTTTTAGGGATTATTTTTCAAATAGTCAATCGCATCCTGAAGTGTTTTTACTGGAACAATCTTCATGTCTGTTTTAATCATTTCTGCAGCTTCTACAGCCGTATCATAATTACTTTTTGCATGTGGATTGGCTTTTTTAGCTTCTTCAGTTACTGGATTGTTAGGAGCAAAGAAGACTGTTGCTCCTTTTTTAGCTGCTGACACAACCTTTTTATCAATTCCACCAATATCACCCACATTACCATCTCTGTCAATGCTTCCTGTACCAGCTACGATACGACCATTCCGAAGAGTTGGTTCTGCAATTTGTGTATAAATGGATAAACTAAACATAAGCCCTGCACTAGGTCCACCAATTCCTGCTGTTGAAAAACGAATCGGGATATCACTAGTCACTTCCGTGCGGTCAATCAGGCCAATCCCGATACCATTTTTCCCGTTTTCCAGAGTAATAATTTTCCCTTCGGCAGACTTGATTTGCCCATCTTCTTCATAGGTGACCTTAACCTTATCTCCCAGAGTTTGAGAATTGACATAGTCAACTAAATCCTTAGAACTCTCAAAAGTCTTGTCATTAACAGCTGTTACTGTATCAGCGATGTTGAGAATCCCTTTAAAGGTCGAATTGTCGGTAACGGTTAAAACGTAGACCCCAAGGTAGTTGAGCTCTATCTCTTTTCCAGCAGCCTTCAAGCCTTGGTATTTGGCCATGTTCTGCGAAGTTTCCATGTAGAATTGGTTTATGCGGACAAATTCTGCGTCTGATGAACCACCTGTCATTTCCTTAGCACTATGAATATCCGTGAAAGGTGTTAACCAAGCATAGATCAAATGCGCTAGTCGAGCACGCTGAACACCAACTGTTACAAACTGGTAAGAACCTTCCTCTTGATCAGGCTGATTATTTACCTGTAATACCTTACGAATATCCTCTGAAGTCCCTGGAACCTCAATGTAATAAGGCAGGGGCACTGTAAAAGCAACAAAGGTAATGATAAGTCCCACAATCAGGTATATGGGCCATCTAGTCTTTTTCTTCATCTTCTAATTCCTCCAAGACAGTATTTGGCACATATCCACTGATATCTTGACCAAATTTTAATAGTTCTCTGACAGCTGAAGAGCTAATGTGTATATGCTCTAAACGACTATGGAGATAGATCGTCTCTAGTTCACTTGCCAGCTGGTGATTGTAATAGTCAAAACTGGCTTCATACTGGAGGTCTGTAGCATTACGTAATCCTCGCACCAAGACCTGAACTCCAAGTTTTCTAGCAACGTCAACTACCAATTCATCGTGAGAAGCCATCACTTCCACATTTTTGAGATGTCCCACTGCTTTTTCAACAGTCTTCTTTCGACTCTCTATCGGTAAAAATCCCATTTTGTGTGGATTATAAAAAATCCCGACATACAATTTATCAAAGAGCTTACTTGCACGCTCGATGAGATCCAAATGTCCATTAGTCATCGGATCAAAGGAACCTGTAAATAGCCCAACCTTATCTGACATAAACCGTCACCTTACTAATTCCATATACTTTTTCCTTCCAGATACCCAAACAGGCGATTTCTTCTGGAAGTTCTACTGATTTATCGGTCTCGCAGACCACCATGACATCTTCTGAAAAAAGATTTCTCTCTGCCATTTTTTCAATATCTGACACGATTTGTTCTTTTGCATAGGGAGGATCCAAGAAAATAAGATCAAAGACTCCATCCACCTGCTCCAAAGCTCGACTGGATTCCATTTTCAATAATTGAAATTTAGAGGTTTCCTTAGTCATCCGAATATTTTCTGCGACAATACTCTGGGCCCTGCGATCTTTCTCAACCAGTACTGCACTGGACATTCCCCTTGAGACAGCCTCGATGGATAAACCGCCACTACCAGCATAAAGATCTAACACACGTCCACCTTCAAAGTAGGGACCAATCATATTAAAAATAGCGCCCCTGACCTTATCTGATGTCGGTCTAGTTGTTTTCCCGTCTAGCGTCTTTAATGGACGCCCTCCGTAGATTCCTGATACGATTTTCATACCGTATATTATACCAAATTCTTATCAAAAAAAGAAAATCGAACCTTACGGCTCGATTGATTAAAGAATATTTTCGTAAGTATCTCTCACTTCTTGAGGCCAAACACTTGTTTGAACTTCTCCGATATGCTTTTTACGAAGCAGGAACATAGCCATACGAGACTGACCGATCCCTCCACCGATTGTCAATGGGAAGAGTCCATTTAGGAGAGCCTTATGCCATTCTAAAGTTAAACGGTCTTCGTCTCCTGTGATAGCTACCTGACGGCGAAGAGTGTCTTCATCGACACGAATTCCCATTGAAGAAAGCTCAAAGGCTGCACCAAGATTCTCATTCCAAACTAGAATATCCCCATTCAGACCCTTATAGCCATTTTCAGATTCTGTTGTCCAGTCATCGTAGTCCGGTGCACGACCGTCATGAGGTTTTCCGTCTGATAGCTTTCCGCCGATACCGATCAAGAAGACCGCTCCGAATTCCTTACAAATGGCATTTTCACGTTCTTTTGGTGTCAAGTCTGGATAGCGTTCCACCAACTCTTCTGTATGGATAAAGGTAATCTGTTTGGGTAAGATAGACTCAATATCGTAGCGTGCTTCGACTGCAAGTTCTGTCAAACGGATGGCCTTATAAATCTTTTCTACTGTTTCTTTAAGATAGGCAAGATTGCGTTGTCCGTTTGGAATAACTTTTTCCCAGTCCCACTGGTCCACATAGACTGAGTGAGTTGCATCTAGCGAATCTTCATCTGGACGAAGAGCTTTCATGTGAACAAAGAGACCTTCTCCTTCACCAAAACCAAATCGAGCCAAGGTATGGCGTTTCCACTTAGCAAGTGAATGCACCACTTCATAAGTTGCATCGGGAATTTGGAGAACCTTGACTTCCACGGCATTCTCCACACCTGATAAATTGTCCTGCATCCCATCCCCAACCTTACTCAAGATAGGACCTTGTACCTCAACCACTTCTAACTTATCTTTTAAATACTGGGTAAAGGTGTTTTTTACAAAGGAAATTTCTTCCTGTTGATGGATAAAACTTTTCTTCATACATCTCTCCTTTTGAATAATAAGATGATTATACCCTTTTGCCAGTAAAAATGAAAGTAAAAATTTAAAAAAGAGGCTGGGACAAAAGTCCTAGCCTCTCAATTGTCTTTGGATTGTCGAGTAAGACGCAGTGGTTGAGTGGCCTCTACTACGCTGATTTCATCAGCTTTTACAGCCCTACTCAACTGTGCGGAGGTGGGACGACGAAATCGAATTCTACCGAATTAACGATTTCTGTCCCACTCTCTAAAAAATCAATCGTCACTACCGAAAATACGGAGCAAGCTAAGGAATACGTTGATAAAATCCAAGTAAAGACTGAGCGCCAAAGAAACTGCCCAACCTGTTGCAACCTGACCACCTGACTCCTCATAAACATAGCGAATCTTTTGGTTGTCCCAAGCAATCAAGCCTGAAAAAACAAAAACCATGATAATGCTGATGATATAGTCAAAAAGGCTACTGTTTAAAAAGATATTGACAATCATAGCTAGTATGAGGCCCACTAAAGCTGCCAACAAGGCACGTCCCATGCCACTCAAGTCCTTCTTAACCACAACTCCGATAAGAGCCATCACAAAGAAGAGAGCTGCACTAGATACAAAGGCTGTCAAAACAGTACCCGGGGTATAGAGCGAGACAACGAAACTCAGTGTAAAACCGTTTAAAACGGAATAAAGCAAGAAAATTGGCAAGGCTGCTGGACTATTCTTTAAGGCCATACTACTCGCTACATAGACCAGAGCAACTTCTACAAAGCCCGCAACTATTAGCCATACACGAGCATTCATCATAATTTGAACGAGCAAATCCTGGAAAGTTGTCAACATGAGTCCTGAGACAAGGGCTGATAAGCCAATTCCCAAACCTACAAAAGCATAGACTTTTGCATAGAATTGATTCAAACCAGAACGTTCTTGAATAATTGTTTGATTCATATCTTTTTTCTCCTTATGAAATCTTTTTACTGATTATAACAAAAATAAAATGATTTAACTCAAATAAAACATGAGTATACCCGCTGCAATGGCAACATTGAGACTTTCTGCCTGGCCCTTCATGCTGATATGCACCAGTTGGTCCGCCTGCTCTGCCATGAATGGACTAATACCTTGACCTTCATTTCCCATGACCAAGGCGAAGTCCTCTTGACGAGCAAGTTCACGATAATCTTTAGAATTTTGGGACAAGGTAGTTGCTAGAATCGGTAAATCGCTCTTTTTAGCCTTTTCGCAAAATGTTTCAACAGACATGCGATAAATCGGCAAATGGAAATGACTTCCTTGCATGGAGCGAAGAGTTTTGAGGCTATAGATATCTGCTGACTTACTTGAAACGATGACTCCAGAAAAACCTGCCGCATCTGCTGTCCGGATCATTGTGCCAACATTTCCAGGATCCTGCACGTCTTCCAAGAAAAGATATTTTCCAGAAGTAAAATCCGGCAACTGCTCCTCTTCCTTTTGAACAATGACAACAATACCCTGAGGAGTTTGCGAATCTGCTAAATCGAGCAGAATTTCTTCGGTTACAAAAATAGTTTGAGGATAGTCTACCAGTTTATCTCCATACTCTGCAAGGGCAAAAATTTTCTCAATCTTTGCACCAGCTTGAATAGCTTCTTCAAACAAGTGCCAACCCTCAATCAAGTAAGAGGTTTTCCGATATTTTTTTTGATGTAATTTTTTGGCATTTTTCACCACAGAATTGGCTTTAGAGGTTATAATAGTCATAGAAATATTATAACACAATCAAGGAGGTTTGGTATGCAAAAGGTTAAAATGATCGCTCAAGGTCGCGTCCAGGGAGTGGGCTTCCGCTGGGGTGTCTATAGTCTGGCTCTAGAACTAGGTGGCATTACGGGTCGTGTCTGGAATAACGATGACGGAACCGTTGAGATTCTGGCCCAGGCTGAGTCTTCTGCCATTATGGCTAAGTTTATTCAAGAGATCCGAAAAGGCCCTACACCTTTCTCTAAAGTAACCTACCTAGATGTGCAAATGAGTAACTTCCCATCCTATTCGGATTTCAAAGTCGCAAATTAGGTCTCTAGAACTATTGTATATTTTCCAAAAAAACAGTAGAATAGAAAGGTATAATTTTTAAAGAAGGAATAAAAACAGTGAAATCAATTAAACGAATCGCCCTCTCTATCATGGGAGTGGCTATGCTATTAGTCTTGACAGGTTGCGTTCAGATTGATAAAGCAACAGGTAAGCCAATTGGTCCCGTTTGGGATTTCTTGGGTGCCCCGATGGGAGAAGCTATCAAGTACTTCGCTACTGATAAAGGTCTAGGCTTCGGGGTCGCTATTATTATCGTAACCATCATCGTCCGCTTGATTATTTTGCCACTTGGTATTTACCAATCATGGAAGGCAACGCTTCACTCTGAAAAGATGAACGCCCTCAAACATGTCCTTGAACCACACCAAACTCGTCTCAAGGAAGCAGAAACACAAGAAGAAAAACTCGAAGCCCAACAAGCTCTCTTTGCCGCTCAAAAAGAGCACGGTATCAGCATGTTTGGTGGAATTGGATGTTTCCCACTCCTCCTTCAAATGCCTTTCTTCTCAGCTATCTACTTCGCTGCCCAACATACTGAAGGTGTTGCGGAAGCAAACTTCTTAGGAATTGCACTTGGCTCTCCAAGTTGGATTCTCGTAGCCTTCGCAGGTGTGCTCTATTATCTCCAATCACTCCTTTCTCTACATGGAGTTGAAGATGAGACTCAAAGAGAACAAATCAAGAAAATGCTTTATATGAGCCCTCTCATGATTGTCATGTTTTCAATCTTCTCGCCAGCCAGTGTCACACTTTATTGGGTTGTCGGTGGTTTCATGATGATTCTCCAACAATTCATCATCAACTACATGGTTCGTCCACAACTTCGTAAAAAAGTACGTGAAGAATATGCCAAGAACCCACCAAAAGCAAGTAAAACTTCAGCCACTCGTAAAGATGTAACCCCTGAACCAGTCTCTGCTATCACAACTTCTAACAAGAAGAAAAACAAAAAACGCAATTCTGGCAAACAACATTCTAGATAAAAACTAAAAGGCCTAGCATTTCAGCTAAGCCTTTTCTATTGTAGAAAAGAGGTCGGGATAATAAATCTCAACCTCTCTTTTTATCCATGTACACGTTTCATGTAATCTTGATAACTTTCTGTATCCATTAATTCCTTAGCGTTCTTCACACGATCTGCTGTTGGAGGTTTAACTCCTTCAAGGGAATATGGAATCCCAAGTTCACGCCATTTGAACTCACCCATAGTATGATAAGGTAGAATTTCAAACTTGTCAACGTTTTTAAGAGTTTTTACGAACTTACCAAGTTCAATCAAATCTTCATCTCGGTCTGTCAATCCAGGCACGAGAACGTGACGGATCCATACAGGTTTACCGATTTCTGACAAGTATTGAGCACATGCCAAGATGTTTTTGTTGGTTTGACTGGTCACAATCTTGTGTTGCGCTTCGTTGATTTCCTTGATATCAAGGAGTACCAAGTCTGTAACAGCCATCAATTTGTTGAATTTTTCTAGATAGCGTGGTTTATTACGGAATGGAAGAGCACAAGTATCCAAGGTACAGTGGATACCTTTTTCTTTTGCCTTGGTAAAGAGGGCAATCAAAAAGTCAATCTGAAGTAGCGCTTCTCCACCACTGACTGTAATACCACCTTTTGTCCCCCAGAAGCCACGATAACGGAGGGCTTCTTCTAGAACATCGTCCACTGTTCGTTCACGAGATTTATTGGTTTCCATAGCCCATGTATCTGGGTTATGACAGTACTGGCAACGCATCTGACATCCTTGAAGAAAGACAATAAAACGAATCCCGGGTCCATCTACCGACCCAAAACTCTCTGTTGAGTGTACCATTCCTGTCACTTGTCCATAATCAATTGTTTCTTCAGTCATATCGTTCCCTTTCTTGAAACCGTTTTATAGCTTTATTATATCATGCCTGAAAGGAAAAACCACAGATTTTGCCTATTTTTTAGAAAACAATCTGTTTTTCACTTTCAACTTTCATGATTTTCAAAAATTTACTCATCCTTGTCAAAATCAAAGCCATAGAGAGTCGCAAAATAGTCCTCTGGTCGCTCTGCTCGGCGGATCAAGCGTGCTCCACCATCCTCTGTATATAGAATTTCTGCCGAACGAAGCTTGGCATTGTACTGGTAGCCCATAGCAAATCCATGCGCACCTGTATCATGAATGACTAACAAATCACCAATTTCTGTTTGAGGTAGTTCACGATTAACTGCAAACTTGTCGTTGTTTTCACAAAGAGAACCAACAACATCAACCACTTCAGTCTGACCATCAGGATGCATCATATTGGTGATGTGGTGATAAGCACCATACATAGCTGGTCTCATAAGGTTAACAGCTGAGGCATCTACTCCTAGATAGGTACGGTAGGTTTTCTTTTTATGAGTTACTTTTGTGACTAAAATTCCATGAGGTGCCAACATAAAGCGTCCTAGCTCTGTAAAAATCTTAACTTGACCAAGACCTGCTGGTGTGAGGACTTCCTCATAAACCTGACGAACTCCCTCACCAATTACAGCGATATCATTTGGCTCCTGATCTGGACGATAGTTGACCCCGATACCACCTGAAAGATTGATAAAATCCAGTGAAATACCCAATTTATCCTTGATTTCTACAGCTAGCTCAAAGAGCTGACGTGCCAATTCAGGATAATAGAGATAGGTCACTGTATTGGAAGCTAGGAAGGAATGAATCCCAAAGGTTTTAGCTCCCTTTTCCTTCAAGATGGCAAAGGCTTCAAAAAGCTGTTCCTTAGTCATCCCGAACTTAGCTTCACCAGGATTATCCATAATATCCGTACCCAGTTCAAATACTCCACCAGGATTGTAACGGCAAGAGATGATTTCTGGGATGCCTGCTGCACGTTCCAAATGCTCGATATCTTCAAAGGCATCCAAGTTAATGGTAGCTCCCAATTCACTGGCATAAGCGTACTCTTGGTCTGGGGTGTTATTAGATGAGAACATCATATCGGAACCGGCAAATCCTAGTTTATGACTCATTAAGAGTTCGACATAACTAGAACAATCCACTCCACATCCTTCTTCTTGTAAGATTTTCAAGATGGCTGGTGTCGGAGTCGCTTTTACAGCGAAATATTCTTTAAAGCCCTTATTCCAAGAAAAGGCCTTGTTTACTGCTCGTGCTTTCTCGCGGATCCCCTTCTCATCATAGAGGTGAAAAGGGGTTGGAAACTCCTCAACAATTTTTTCCAAGGACTCACGGTTAATAAATGGTGTTTTCATAGGGCAGCTCTCCTTTACATCGACTGGCAAAGAAAGGCTGGGACAACCGTTCCAACCTTTGTATTTCAAGTTATTTCTTATTTTTCTGTATTGAAGATATTTCCAACTTCAACTTCAATTTGTTGATTCTTCACATCAATATTGGTAACCTTCAAGAGTGATTTATAGTCAAATTGCTGTTCACGATCTTCCTGAGCATTGTCAGCAAAGACAGCTACACCAGCCAACTCTGAATCAAACTCAGTTAAAAGGCTAATCATCCCGTTAATGGTTCCTCCACCCTTCAAGAAGTCATCGACAATCAAGACACGACTTCCCGCTTTGAGGCTACGTTTTGAAAGGAACATTTTTTCAATACGGTCGCTAGAACCTGAAACGTAGTTGACACTTACGGTCGAACCTTCTGTGATTTTCAAGTCTCGACGGACAATGACAAAAGGTACATTGAGGACATTTGCAACTGCATTAGCAAGCGGAACCCCTTTGGTTGCCACAGTCATAACCGCATCAATCTTTTGATCCATGAAGCTCTTAGCAATAATGCGACCAATATTTTTCAAAATGGACGGTGTGCTGAGCAGATCCGATAGATAAATGTAGCCACCTGGAAGGATACGGTCGCTTTCTGATAGTTTGGTACGAAGCTCATCAATAATAGCTTTAGAATCTTGGGTAGAAATAGATGGTGTAAAAATAACTCCTCCACCAGCACCTGTCACCGTTTGAATATGTCCGATTTCAATCTCTTCAAAAGCACGTTTGATGATGACGATATCTTCTGAAATAGAAGACTTAGCAGATTCATACTTTTCTGCAAAGGTGTTGAGACTGGTTAATTTGTATGGATTGTTAATCAAGTAATTGGAAATAACAACCATCCGATCACTTCTTCTTAATTTCATTATGCATTTACCATTCTTTTTATTTAGTCTTTTTCTCATTATATCACACTAGAGTTAAAAAAACGAACTTTATTACCTAAATAAAGCTCATTTTTTTAGTTTCTAGTCTAATTTTGGCTTATAAAAGGAACGATTGTCCATAGCAAAGACCTTATTGGTCATTTCTCCCTCATCAACAAGAGCGAGAGCCGTTGACATCATCATCATACTTGCGTCCAGATTGTCTATCATGTGAATAATTTCAGCTTCCATAATTCGTGGACGGACTGGGCTTCCGTACTCAAGGAGACCATGGTGACTGAGAATGACATGGCGAAGAAGGACAACCTCTTCTTTGGTATCATCGATTCCAAGCTCCATAACTGCTTTTGTGATTTCACTGTCAATCAAAGCAATGTGCCCTAAAAGATTTCCTCTGACCGTGTACTCCGTCTGGTCAGGACCTGTCAACTCGATGACCTTGGCTAAATCATGGAGCATGATTCCTGCATAAAGTAAACTTTTATTGAGCTGAGGATAAACATCTCCAATTGCATCTGCCAAGCGTACCATGGTTGCTGTATGGTAGGCCAGTCCTGTTTCAAAGGCATGGTGGTTGGTTTTGGCGGCCGGGTAGGAATAAAACTGCTTGTCGTACTTGGCATAAAGACTTCTGACGATACGTTGCCAGATAGGATTTTCAATTTTGAAAATCATCTGTGACATATACTCACGAATCTCTTTGGCATCAACTGGAGATTTAACCTTAAAATCAGCTGGATCATTGGGTTCACCCGGTTGAGGCAGACGAAGAGTAATTTGATTGACCTGAGGGGTGTTATTGTAAACCTCTCTGCGGCCTTGCATATGAACAACCTTACCTGCAGTAAAGGCTGAAACATTATGTGGTTGAGCATCCCAAAGTTTGCCTTCGATTTCCCCACTATCATCTTGGAAGGTAAAGGCTAGGTAGTTTTTCCCAGCTCGGGTTTGTCTAAGATCAGCTGACTTGATTAGGTAAAAACCTTCAAAATGCTCATCTTTCTTCATGTGACTAATCTTCATATTCTTCCTCATCTTCTTGGAACTGGAGTAGATCAAGCGCAGGCTCACCTTCTGACAATTCAATATGTCGGAGCGTTCGCTCGATAGCAGTAGTACGACGATTTAGTAATTCATCAATATTGCCAGAGGCATGTTGGAGGTGTTTTTGCGCTTTAACCAAAATACCACCAAACTTGCTAAATTCAGTTTTGACACTAGCAAGGGTTTTACTGATATGGTCAGCACTCTTTTGGATATTAAGGGTCTTGAAACCAACCGATAGGGAGTTTAGGAGGGCTGACAAGGTACTTGGTCCTGCAACGATAATCTGCTCCTCCCGTCTCAAACCATCAAAGAAAATCGGATTTCTAACGATTTCTGAGTAAAGACCTTCTGTCGGAACAAACAGAACTCCAAAATTGGTCGTCCTTGGCGGTGCTATGTACTTGCTCTTGATATCTTTGGCAAAACGCTTAACGCTTGTTTGGAGTGATTTGCGACAATTTCCGATTTCATCCTTATCACCTGCTTCATAAGCTTCTTCTAAGCGGTAATAATCCGCCAGGGGAAACTTGGAGTCAATCGGTAGGTAGACATATTCTTGGTCTCCTTGTCCAGGCAACTTGATGGCATATTCTACTCGTTCACTCGAATTTTCCACAGTTGCAAATTCTCGCTCATACTGGGCAGGTGTCATGATATCTTCGATAATCTGCCCCAATTGTAATTCTCCCAGAATACCTCGGGTCTTAGTTCCGGAAAGAACTTTATTTAACGCACCAACATCACGGGCAACCGTCTGCATTTCTCCAAGGCCGCGATTGACAGATTCCAGTTGTTTGGAGACTGTCTCGAAAGACGCTTGCAAGCGTGTCTGCAAGGTCTTTTCTAACTTTTCCTCGACCGTTTGGCGCATCTGCTCTAAACGTTGCTCATTTGACTCCTGCAAGGCCTGTAGTCGTTGGTCAGTCTTATCTCTGGTTTGGAGGAGGTTTTCATTCATCTCCTGTCGAACCTGAGTCAGACCTTGGTGCAATTCAATCCGCACCTCCTGCAAACGGTCACTAACAGCCACTTCAAGATTTTTTTGGTCAAGCTGACTAGCTTGTCTGGCTTGTTCAAAACGATAATCCAGCTGATCTGAAAGATTATCTGCCTGGTTTTCTAAACTTTTGGTCAGATATTTCTCCTGCTTGTCCTGCCTTTGCCAAATGAGAAAGAGGCCGGCTAGATTAGCAAGTAATAGTACAATAAGTAAACTTTCCATCCTACCTCCTGTCTTTGCTATGCAAGACAACCACATAACCATCTGGGCAAGTCACCGAAACTTCCCTATCTATATATTCGTTAGAAGCGTAAACTTTCTTAAAGAAAAAATTCGCCTCCGTCAGTTCATACTTGGCACCAAGAATAGTCAACTGGCTATCCCGAACCGGCATAAAGGCCAGATAATCGTAGTCCGAACGTGGCCCTAGTTGACTGGTCCCTTCTGGGCAATAGCTAATCAAGTTTTGCCCATCCTCAATCTCTATTTGACGCATGTAAGGTGCTAATTTGGGATTGCTAGGCAGAAAGACATTAGCCAGCATATGGTCAATACGACCACCAAGGGCACCAAAAATGGTCACCTGAGCCTGAGGATTTTTTTCAAAAATCGTTAACAGTGCTAGTTCCAGATCGGTATCATCCTTCTCTGGCGAAGCTTGGACAAAGTGCTGGGCACGTTCTTGAATCAACTGACCTTCTTCTACAGTCACAGAATCAAAATCCCCAACTGCTAAAGCAAGAGGAAGTTCTTCTTCCAATACCCAGAGTGAGCCTCGATCCACACCGACAAAACAGTCAAAATCCGTCCGATAATGTCCACGGTCTCCACCAGCAAAAACTGCAACTTTAGTCCAGTTGTTTTCTGAGAGCTTGCACTCGTTCATTGACATCTCCCTTAAAAACATAGGATCCTGCTACAAAGACTGTAGCACCAGCATCTTTAGCTTGAGCAATCGTTTTATCATCAATCCCGCCATCCACTTCAATCTCAAAGTTCAGTCCTTTTTCTTCACGAAGGGCAACTAACTCACGAATCTTATCCATGGTTTCAGGTAGAAAGGCTTGACCACCAAAACCAGGGTTAACCGTCATGACCAAAACTTGATCAACTAAGTGAAGAACGTGCTTGATAGCCTCAACGGGCGTTCCAGGATTAATGACAACTGAAGGCTTGACCCCTAGTGAACGAATCTTTTGGAGAGCGCCATGGATATGTGGTGTTGCCTCTACGTGAATGCTGATGATATCTGCCCCTGCACGTGCAAAATCTTCTAGATGATGTTCGGGATTTGATACCATCAAGTGGCAGTCAAAAACCATCTTGCTGTGAGGACGAAGACTTTCGACCACACCTGCGCCAAAGCTGATTTGTGGCACAAAGTGACCATCCATGATATCGATATGGGCATATTCTGCCCCAGTTGCTTCTAAGCGTTTAATTTCACGTTCAAAGTTGGCATAATCTGCTGCCAGAATTGACGGAGCAATCTTGTATTGAGACATAGGTTTCTCCTTATTTTGGAATTTTTTTGCTGACTTTTTTATAGGTTTCTCTGCGATTTTCAATCTCACTGAGAAATTGCAGATAGTTGTCGAAACGGAAGTTTGCAATGATACCCTCTTCTACTGCTGGTTTCACTGCACAAGATGGCTCATGAGTATGCGTACAAGTACGGAACTTACAGTCGCGACTGACACTAGCGATCTCTGGAAAGGCCTGGTTCAGCTCTTCAGCACTTGATACTTCATAATCTAGCGACGAAAAACCTGGTGTATCTGCGATTTTGCCTCCATTGAGATTGTAAAAACTAACAGCTCGAGTGGTATGACGACCACGGCCTAGACTATCAGAGATTTCTCCCGTTTCTAGATTAAGGTCAGGAGCGATTTTATTAAGTAGGGTTGACTTCCCAACACCTGTCTGCCCCATGAAGACCGTAACCTTGTCTGTCAACAAGGGTAAGAGTTCCTCTTTACTAGTCACAAAATCGTAACCAATAGCACGATAGGTCTGCTCGTAAAAATCCAGTTCTCCTCGATCTGACAAGAGGTCCATTTTAGAAATATAAACGATAGGATGAATGCCCTTATGTTCTAAGAGTACCAAGAAGCGATCTAATAAATTGCTATTAAAGTCAGGTTCTTTAACGGACATAATAACAACAGCTTGGTCAATATTAACAATGGGTGGACGAACCAGACTATTTTTTCGTTCATGAATTTTGAGGATATAACCTTCGGAATTTTCCTCCGCAGAAAATTCTACCCAATCTCCAACATAGGGTGTATGGCCTTTTTTACGAAAATTCCCACGCGCGCGTGTTTGATAAACCTTGCCATCACTCTCCACATAGTAGAAACCCGCCAAGGCTTTAATAATTTGTCCCTGCATCTTAGAGTCCTTGTTCTTTAAGTGCGTCTGCTAGACTGGCAAATTCTTCTAAACCAAGAGCTTCACCACGTACACTTGGTGACAAGCCGGCTTGCTCCAAAGCCTTGGTCAGCTTATCCTTGATTTCCTCAGTCTTCCCAAAGTAACCTGTCAAGTTGTTCCACAAGGTCTTGCGGCGGTGAGTGAAGCTAGCCTTGGAAACTTTAAAGAAGAGATTCTCATCTTCTACCACAACCGCTGGCTCTGGACGGCGTACCATTTTTAAGATAGCCGAATCCACATTTGGCGCTGGTACAAAGACCGTACGAGGTACGATAAAGGCAACCTTGGCCGTCATATAATACTGCACAGCAATAGACAAGCTACCGTATGCCTTGGTATTTGGCTTAGCAGAGATACGATCTGCCACTTCTTTTTGCATCATGACCACAAACTCACTAAAAGGAATCCCACTTTCAATCAAGTGCATAAGAATAGGAGTTGTGATATAGTAAGGCAAGTTTGCTACTACCTTAATTGGTAAGTCAGGATTTTTAAAATTTTGGATATGCTGCGCCAAATCGACCTTGAGAATGTCCTCATTGACTACGGTCACGTTGTCAAAATCACGCAGGGTATCTGCTAAAATCGGTACCAAACGGTGGTCAATCTCAAAGGCCACGACTTGAGCTGCACGCTCAGCCAAAAATTCGGTTAAAGCACCAATCCCTGGTCCAATTTCGATAACATTGACTTGGTCATCAATTTCAGCCGTATCCACAATTTTTTGAAGGATATTGGTATCCGTCAGGAAATTTTGCCCGAAGGACTTTTTAAAGGTAAAACCGTGACGTTCTAGCACTGCCTTGGTCACGCTATAATCTGCAATTCTCATTTATTCTCTTTTCTAATATTAAAGAACTTTCTAATCTTGAACTCTTCCTCTTTGCTTGTCACTGAGCTCTTGCATTTCTTTAAAAGCTGTTAGACTAACATAAGCACCAGCTTCATAGTATTCCGTTGGGTTTATGGCATAGTCAAAGCCTTCAATCATGCCTCCAGCTTCTTCAATCATGCCATTCCACTTTTCATCAAAGACCATTCTCAGTCGTTTCCAATCGGTAAAGACTGGGACGGAATTTCGTCCATCTTTTCCCTCTCTAACGGGAATATTAAAATTAGCGTCTTTTTCCAAAACAAAGGAATTTTCTTCTGAATTATCCTCTGGGAATCCTGATGTTGCATCTAATGGAAGCAAGAATTTTGCCTTAGGCATAGCCATAGAGAAGAACTTGTAGTAAAGTCCATAAACTAGTTCTTGCTCTTCTGTAGTCGGTTGGTCCATCTGCCCCATCAAGAGCATCCATCTTACCAGGTCAGGATTCATGACAGGCACTTGTATTTCTGGTAAATCAGAAAAATCTGGTTTTTGAACCAAGGCTGAGGCACTGATGCTGACTTCCTTGGAATTAAAGATTGCTCCCATGGCACCGTTTAAGTAAAAGGCTGTCCCAAGGAAATTCTCAATCCCTTTTTTATCTTCCGTATTTTCAATCAATTTTACGACTGAGTTTGGTTGGCTGTCAATGGTTTCCTTGAATTGGCGATACCACGATGGTGTCAAAAGCATAATCATGGGATCAGTGCACAGATAACCTTCCTCACCTCTGTCATAGGTCGTTGAGAAAAGGTAAGGTTCGCCTGTTTTTTCTGAATAAACTGCATAAACTGAATCTGCTGCTAACAACTTGTCCTTGACGATTTCCGCTAGACCTTCCAACTTGCGAGTGTTGGATTGATAGCTTTCTTCACTTTCAGTTTCCTGATTTTGACGGCATTTCCATAAAAAGAGACGCAAAATCTCTACACTGTCATCAAGGGTAGCTGCCAAATAGTCTTCATTTGTTAACTGACCCTCTTGGATGGCTACAAAAGCACGATACAGAGCATCTGAATAGCTTGATAATTTTTGCTCTTCCTCAACACCTGAACTAAAGAGCACACTTCCTTTTTTCAATTTATCCAAAGAAGGAAGCCTATCAACCACTAGATGCGCGAGAACTTCATCAGTAAGACTATCTGCATCTTTGTTTTGACTGCTGAGTTTTTGGACTTCTACAGTACCAAGAGCCTCCATTCCTTGGTCAGGATTGCAAAACTGCAACTGATCCCCAACCTTGAGAGTCCCTTCTAAACTCCCAACGATCAATAATTGATTCGTTTCCTTCATAGGGAGAAAGTCCAAAACTCCCACACATGCATTGTTTTTAGACTCTTCTTCCGCTTCCGTCTTTTTCAAATAGTCAAAGATTCCCATTTTTTCTCCTTGTTGTTACTACTCCTTAGCAGTTTAGGCAAGAAATGATGTTGTCAATACTCTTATCTAAATCTTGCTACCAAGTAGCCTTTTGTCTCCTGTTAACCAGCATATGATTACTTCTATTGTATCACATTCCCTTGGTATTTTGGGGCAGTTTCTCAATTCTCATACGATTTCATAGTCTCTTCAACTTCTGCCAAGCTGATCCCAAATAACTCTAAACGTTTAAGGAGTTGTTTTCCATTGGAATAACCGATACGAAGATTCTCTCCTAGATATTCTCTGCGTTTTCGGCTATCCGCTCCTGCTAGAAAACCTAGACGAATCAAGTCACTACGGCTAATATCAAAGTCGCTTTCTGCTTCAAACTGCTCAGTGACTTGTTCTAGTGCTGTTTTCAAGTCTTCGTAACTGGCATGTTCGATTCCTAGGGAACGTCCCTTGGTCTTAGACTTAGGAACTGCCTCATCGCGTTTGAGAAAAGCGTGTTGAACTGTCGGAATAGCTGTCATAATCATCCGACGAATGCGTTCCCCATTATAATCAGGATCTGTAAAAACAATCACCCCATGACGTTGGTGTAGACGTTGAATTCGTTCAAGATCTTGTTTATTGATCGCAGATCCACGAGTCTCATAAGTCTCCACATCAAAGTAGCGTTTGAGATTAGCCGTATCGTCACGCCCTTCGACTACGATGACTTGGGAAATTTTCTCTTTCATGATTTACGTTCCAATCCAAAGATGCCTTTGGCATTTGCACTTGTCGCAGCAGCTAATTCTTCTGTTGTCATGCCACGCAAGTCTGCAATAAAGTCTACTACATAGCGCGTGTAAGCTGTCTTATTTTCACGCCCACGCTTGGGTACTGGGGCCAAATAAGGTGCATCCGTTTCTACCAAAATCTTAGCCAAAGGCAACTCTTTGGCCGCTTCCTGAATATCTGTCGCCTTCTTGAAAGTCACCACCCCAGAAAAAGAAATAGTCATCCCAAGCTCTACAAACTTCTCTGCCCAATCCAAAGAACCTGAGAAGGAATGCATGATGCCGCCACGAGGTCCGACTCCCTCACTCTTAATAATTTCATAAGTGTCTGCTAGCGCATCTCGGGTGTGAACCACAAATGGTAAGTCTAGTTCCTTAGACAGCTGGATCTGACGACGAAAAACTTGTTCTTGCACTTCTTTAGGCGCTGTCATCCAGTGATAGTCCAAA
Source organism: Streptococcus infantis (assembly GCF_047460875.1). Taxonomy (GTDB): domain Bacteria; phylum Bacillota; class Bacilli; order Lactobacillales; family Streptococcaceae; genus Streptococcus; species Streptococcus infantis_AA. Next base: position 48,408 of record NZ_JASHFI010000011.1, read on the forward strand.
CCAATCTCGCCCAAGGCAACAACTTTTGGATGTTTTAGTTTTTCTAGCAAGTAATTCTCAACATCCTCTGTATAGGTACCTGCCTCTGTCGGATGCCAGCCAATCGTCGCATAGAATTGGTCATACTTGTCCACTAGTTCAAGAGCACGCTCAATAGTCGGCTTGTCAAAACCAACAATATTCATCCGAGTTACACCCATTTCAGCCGCTAAGGCAAGTTCTTCTTCTTCGCGTCCCAAAAATTCTTCCACATTCAAGTGGGTATGAGTATCAAAAATATCCAAACTATATTTCCTTCTCTTTCCTCAATGTTCCATAACTACCAGAAAAAGCCATGTAACATAGCTTAATTATAACATAACTGTATAACTTCCTCATGTTTCTTTTGTTTACACATCTTAAATAGATAATTATACATTTCCCAAACACAACAGTCATCGATAAAAAATAGCAGTTATACAAAATCGTATAACTGCTATGCATTTCACTAGCTATTTATATAATAAAAATTTCATAATCATTCACCAATTTATGAACTTTCATACGCCACTAACTGGTTAACTTACATACAAATATGTTAAATTCAATCACTGAAAAACATTATCATCATTAAATACTAACTCTGAATAAAAAATATTGGATGTTTGCTTAATATTTTCCAAATGGTTTGCTCTTTGTGACTGAGTAAATTTTACTTGTATTCCTTGCTTACTATTATAATTTATAAAGTCAATATGTTTGTCTCCAGCCATCTTTTCAAGTGTACTTAACTCAGCCATAATAATTCTGATTTTTCTTATACCTTCCTGTGTATCAACAAATACAAATGAAACTGCTGGAACCATCCCTAGCATATTAGCTGTGTCTTTCAATTTGTTTATGTTATTCCTATCAAAATCAAATGATTTACTTTCCGTGTCTGGAAAATTCCTTCCCTTCACAGAAATGGCTAGTCTTTGGAACTCTCCAGTCCTTCTGACAGCTATTACATCTGCACCAACGTGATCAATGAGAGCAACTGACCAATTATTTAATCCTAAAATATACATTACCAAAGATTCTGAAAAATCACCGAATTGTTTTGGGAAACGAAGATCGCGATAATTAGTCATATTATTATCTATCCTTAAAAAAACGTTCTAAAACATATAAGCCACCTTGCGATGGTTGTCCTCCATCCATTTCTTCTTTATCAACTCGAATACCATTATAAAAATGTTCAACGAATCTTTCAAAATCTACTGGACTTAATGTCTTTTCCTTTAGTTTACCTTTATCTGAAACTTGCAAACGATAATCAAAAAAGAGTAACTTTACAATAGCTTTTAGCCCATTTCTCCATTTATCTTTGGAAAAAATTTCCTTTACTATTGAGTCAATGGATAATCCGTCATGTAAGTATCGATATAAAATAGCTCCAATAAAATTAGTCGCATTCGCTCCTAGTTGCTTCCTTATTTTCGGTAGTTGACTACTATAATTTTTTTGGCCATTTAACCTCCAATATTCATATTGCAAGATCAATATAAAATATAATACCTCATCACTTTCATTTTTATGATTTGCAAAGTGCAATGAGACTTGATAATTATTTTCAAATGTTGTCTTCCCTTTATACAGTATATCAACCATGAACACTTGTGATCCGCCTTTTTCCTGTGAAACAAACTTTTCAATTTCTTTAAACGGAATTAGTAAATCTACACTAGACCTATCTAATGCTCCCAAAATATAAACAAGATAATCATCAAAAACTGCGACATAACATATATGAGTGGATGATGAGAATGGCCAAGAGCCTTCTAGTTCAGATACTTTTTTATCTAAATCTCCTTCTAAAACAATTGAATACTTATATTCTGATGCAAAACCCAATCCTTGCGAATAAATATAATTTAAAATCTTATCATTTCCCACACTCGTCCTTTGAGGAGTATAAATAATATTATTCATTGAGTCAATCGCATCCCCCAAAGTAGCAGTTAAATGAGGTACACTCTGCTTTATCTTTTGTGTTTTACTTTGTTCCAACCAGTCTGAAATAGTCAATCCTGTATCGTAGGTACCAGTTGGATAGGATTCAACAAAAAATTTAATTTCATCTTTAGTAACCGAAATTTTACCACGATTTTTACCGCCTTTTTCACAATATCCTTGCGTAATAGCAGATATTTTCCATGCATAGTTTTTATTACTATAAAAATCCTCTGCAATAAACGATCCACTTTCACCATTCACAAGATAGCGATACAATACTTCTACGCGTTCTTCTTTACTTGTCTGTAAAAAATCATTCAATAAGCCAAAACTCATGTTATTTTCCTACCATTCTACTTTTTAACTTTCCACATTGTAATACCATTTTTATAATTATATTCTGCTTTATAGCCAGCAGCTTTTATTAATGTTATAGTTCTTTTACATATTGTTTCTACATCTTTTCCAGTATTAAAATGAAGCCAAGTAGGTAATTTATCATATAAAGGTGTATCTCTGAAATATCTAGATTGATAAAAACTATAAAAACTAGCATTAAATACATTTCTAGAGAAAAATTTAGTTCTTCCATCATAGTTATAACTCATTAACTTTTCTGTTCTTTTAAACTCCTCTATAGCATACTTTTTAAAAGCCCTATATAATTGTTCTTTTTGACTAGTACTCATAACTTTAGTTTTATGGTAAACACTATACGATTTTGCAGTTGCAGCAGAATATACTAACATAAGACTACACTCCTTTCTCCTATAAACCATCATTTAGATCTGCAAAGCACCCTATAGCAACAAATACTGTAATCAAACTGATAATCCACCACTTTAATATAAGACCTGTCATAGCTAAAACAATTAAAACAGCTACACTGCAACCTAACCCAATGAGACTCTCTTTATGTGGTGAGAAAGAATCATTACTAGAATGAGTTTTATAGTATTCGCTTCCAAAATTTCTTGTATTCGAAAAACTTCTGTTTTGAAGAAATTCACCTAATGTAAGTCCAATATCACTGGTACCATCCGGATAAGCTTGAATAAAGCGTAAAACATCCTCTTTGGTCGCTTTTACCTTACCTCGATTCTTTCCTCCTTTCTCAGAATAGCCTTGACATACTGCGGAAATAATCCAGTTTTTATCACCGTAATAGTCTAATGCTATTTGATCCATACTTCTACCCAAAACTAGGTACTCATATAATATGGTCACCCTTTCTTGAATAGATGTGCCATCTAATTGTTTTTGTCCTGAAAATGCCATTCCTATACCTCCCTATTTTATTGTTTTCCACATCTTAAACGCCCGATAAAATTGCTCTTTCTGATTAGAAGTCATCACCTCTGTTTTTTTGTGTGAAGACCGATATGCTTTGGCTGTTGAAGCAGAATATACTAACATAAGACCACACTCCTTTTGTATTGTTTTTTATCTATTATAACAAAAAATTGTACAACTCACTATCCTAAATCTTATTTTTGGATAGTGAATTGTACTTAAAAATTCATATAAAGGATAGTAGAATAGTACAAAAGAGGAAATTACGGATGGAAGCTAATCAATTACAAAAATACATAGCAGAGCGGATAAGAGAATGTAGAAAAGAACAGAATCTCAGTCAAGAACAATTATCCAATCAAGCCGGACTAGGTATTAAAGCAATACAAAACATTGAGAATATGAAATATGATTTTAAAATACACACACTTGAAAAAGTGCTTACTGCTTTAGGAATGACCGTAGAAGACTTCTTTAATTTCCCACTCTCAAATAATTACGTCCCTATAACTACATTGATCGATAACATCTCAGATTTATCTCACACAAAAAAATTAAAAATCATTTCTTTGTTCAATGAAATTGTTAAAAATATAGATTAAAAGAGGAACTCTCAATGAATTCCTCTTTTTGTATGCTACTTTAACTTTCCTTTGGTTAGTTTTATGGTTAATTTGTGCCTCAATAATGTCATGAGTCCTTAAACTTCACTCCAAACACTCTAAGTATGAGTATCAAAAATCATTTATATTTCCTCGTTTTTTCTACCTTCTATTATACCAAAAAACTAGTCTCATCCTTATAGGAAAAAATATTTTGAAATCACTCATTTTTCTTGACGACTTTTTTTCATAGCAGTATAATAACTCTTGTTGAAATTTTCAGAAAAGGAAAGAAAATGTTTACAAAACTAAAATATACCTTTATTGGTCGTCCCCTTAAGTCCTTAACTGAAGGCGAGGGAGGACTACTTGGAAAAACGCAGGCACTCGCAATGCTATCAAGCGATGCTCTATCATCTATTGCCTACGGGCCTGAACAGGTCGTCCTCGTCTTGGCCAGCCTTTCTCCGCTTGCTATCTGGTGGAGTCTCCCTATTGGCATTTTTGTCCTCTTACTATTAGCTAGCCTGACCATTTCCTACCGGCAAATCATTCACGCCTACCCTCAAGGTGGAGGTGCCTATATGGTAACTCGAGAAAATCTATCTCCTGAGCTAGGTTTGATTGCTGGAGGAAGCCTGCTTGTTGACTATATGCTAACAGTTGCCGTATCCGTGGCTGCAGGAGCTGATGCTATCACAGCAGCACTGCCTACCCTCCACCCCTATAACCTCCACATCTCCATTTTTCTGGTCTGTTTACTCATGCTTTTGAATCTAAGAGGTTTGAAGGAATCCGCCAGTTCTTTGATGATCCCAGTCTATCTCTTTATCTTTAGTACAGTCTTCCTCTTGTTGTTTGGTATCTTCCAACTATTGACTGGTTCTCTCAGTTATCACGCAACTTCTGCAATTGGTCAAACTGTCCCAAGTCTCTCAATTGTCCTCATTTTAAGAGCCTTCACCAGCGGTTCAGCTTCACTAACAGGGGTTGAAGCCATCTCAAATGCTGTCCCATTTTTCAAGACCCCCAAAGAAAAAAACGCAGCTCAAACATTGACCATCATGTCTCTGATTCTTGGATTTCTCTTTGCAGGAATTACCTTCCTAAACTACTGGATGGGAATTACACCTCAACACGGAGAAACGATTCTCTCACAAATGGCTAAAGGAATTTTAGGGGATTCTGCTCTCGGTCAGATTGTTTATTATCTCTTCCAATTTTCAACAGCCCTAATCCTAGCCGTTGCCGCAAATACTGGTTTTTCTGCCTTTCCGATGTTGGCTTACAATATGGCTAAGAACAAGTACATGCCCCATCTCTTTATGGAAAAGGGAGACCGCCTTGGTTATTCAAACGGTATTTTAACCTTAGCCTTTGGTGCTATAATCCTTCTGCTTATTTTCAACGGAAATACAGAACGCTTGATCCCTCTTTATACTATCGGAGTTTTCGTCCCCTTTGCACTTTCTCAAACAGGTATGATTCGCCACTGGAAAAAAGAAAAAGGTTCTCATTTCTTAAAATCTGCCTTTGCTAATATCCTCGGCGCTATCATTTGTTACGCTATCGTCCTTATTCTACTCCTCTTCAGACTTGGGGATATCTGGCCATTTTTCCCAATTATTCTGGTCTTGACCTTCCTATTTCTGTCCATCCACAGCCATTATCAAAAAGTGGCCAAACAACTTCGACTTTATGAAGGGATTCAAAAGCAAAGCTACGATGGCAATGTCGTTCTTGTATTAGTGGGAAATGTTACTCGAGTAAGCATCGGAGCTATTAACTACGCTCAAAGTATTGGAGATGAAGTTTTGGCCATGCACATTTCCACCAAGGAAACCGAAGAAAAAGACCAAGAAATCCTCCAAGAATTTGCCGATTACTTCCCAAATATTACTCTTAAAAACATTAATACCAGCTATCGCGATATTATCACACCTACAGTTCGATATGTTCGAAAGATTTCTCAAGAAGCCAAGAAAAAGAACTACACGGTTACAGTTCTAGTACCCCAATTTATCCCTAACAAACCTTGGCAAAATATCCTCCACAATCAAATGAGCCTCAAATTAAAATACGCTCTCAGATGGCACGAAGATGTCGTCGTTGCTAGCTATTCATATCATTTGAAAGAATAAAGAAAAGGCATTACCAGAACCAATAAGCTCCTGGTAATGCCTTTTTTCTGAATCTAGTCCCTAAAATTAGACTTATACTCAATGAAAATCAAAGAGCAAACTAGGAAACTAGCCGCAGGCTGCTCAAAGCACTGCTTTGAGGTTGTAGATGAAACTGACGAAGTCAGCTCAAAACACTGTTTTGAGGTTGTGGATAGAACTGACGAAGTCAGTAACCATACCTACGGAAAGGCGACGTTGACGCAGTTTGAAGAGATTTTCGAAGAGTATTAAAATTTTATTGATAACCTTCTTCTATCGAACGTGGTTAACCAAATCTTCTTGGGCTTTTTTATTAGACTCAGCTTTTTCTTTTTGCCATTTTTCATAAAGTTCTTGGTACTGTTTAGCAGTCACTGGTTCCTTTTGCAATTCAACATATTTGTAGTTGTCCGCATCTCCTTTGTGCCCAACAAATGAGAAGGCCCCTGTAAACGGAACTGTCTTACGGAAGATAGGATTAGCCCCTCCACTTTGAACTGGTAGGAAAAGAGCACTATCTGTCAACCAAGCTTGAACTTCGGCAAATTTTTCATAACGTGTTTGCGTATTTTCATTCTCATTATCTGCCGTATCCAACAACTCCTTGTAGGTAGTTAAACCGAGTTTTTCCTTGACTTCATTGTCTTTTCCTGGAGTCAAGCCAAGATTTTTTAACTGAGAACCAGAGTCTGGATCCAAAAGATCAAGATAGGTCTTCGGATCTGAGAAATCTCCACTCCAACCTGAGATGTCGATGTCATAGTCCTTTTGATCGGCGGTATCCGCAAAGAAAGTTGCATTGTCTTTCTCATCTGGAGACAATTGAATGATATCAATCACAACATTATCTGAACCAAGCGTTGCTTCAACGGTCTGTTTAAAGGAGCTTGCCTGCTGAACGTCCAACTTAGCAGTTTGGTCTACCAACATGTCCAAGTGGATAGGGAAGGTCACGCCTTCTGCTTGCAAACTATCTTTAGCCTTGGCAAATTCAGCCTTGGCTTTTTCAGGATCTAAGAAAGCTGCTTGAGCGTCGTTCAGATTGATATTTGACCACTCTGTACCATAGTTGACCATCTTTTCATTGACAGCATCTCCAAAGTTTTTGCCGCCGATTTGAACAAAGTTACTTGGTGTGACTGTGTTTCGAAGAATTCGATCAGCCCCATCTTCTCCATTTGTCTGTGCAGCATAGGCATGACGGTCAAAGGCAAAGTTAATGGCCTGACGGAAGTCTTTATTTTGCATCGCTAGACGAGAATCCGTCTTTTCTTTATCCGTCTGTTTCATGGTTTGCTTGTAGCTTTGACGGTTGACATTGAAGAGATAGTAGAAGGTTACAGCATTTTGAGGGGTATAGGTAATCTTATCTTCATTCCCTTTTTTCAACTGATCAAACACAGAGCTTGTTGGGAAGATACGCCCGTCTGTATAGTTGCCTTCCAAGAATCCTCTAGCCAAACTATCTTGGTCTGAACCGTCATAGAAGGAAAGTTTTACTTTCTCAATCTTCACATTGTCCTTGTCCCAGTAATTAGGATTTTTTTCAAACTCAATTAAAGATTTTGAAGTGAATGATTTGAATAAGTATGGCCCATTTGACAGGATACTAGATGGAGTTACACTTCCAAATTCATCCCCCTTAGATTTCAAAAAGGCTTCATTGACTGGACTTAAAATTCCACCTGTTGTCTTAGAATTCCAATAGGACTCCGGCTTGTTCAAGGTATATTGGAGAGTATAGTCATCGACTGCCTTGATACCAACAGTCTCAAAGTCTGATGATTGCCCCTCAACATAGTCCGCCAAACCTTTGATAGAGTCTTGCACCAAGTACAAGTTTTCTGCCTTTTTATCCGCAGCATACTTGAGGCCTGTCACAAAGTCATGAGCTGTTACTTCAGCATATTCTTCTCCTTCAGAGGTATACCACTTAACACCTTGACGGATTTTATAGGTATAGGTCAAACCATCTTTTGATACTGTCCATGATTCAGCCATGGAAGGAACCAGATTGCCATACTTATCATTTTCCAACAAACCATCAATCAAGTTTGTTGTAATGCTGGATGTCGAGCCACGTGTCGAAGTAATGTAGTCTAATGTATCTGGATTGCTAGCAAATACATAAGAATAGGTTTTATCAGATGCATTCGACTGTGTCGAGCTACAAGCTGCCATCAAGAAGCTTGCACTCAAAAGCCCAGCTCCTAGTAGAAGGATTTTTGATTTTTTCATAAATATTCTCCATTTTTGTAGTATATGAAATATTATACACTATTTCAGAAAAAATAGAAAGTAAATGCAGGCCATCATTTTAGGGTAAAACAAAAGCCAGTAGACTCGAGTTCCTACTGACTTCATTGTTGAATTCGTTTGGATTATGCAGCCAAAACTTTGCGTCCTTTACGACGACGAGCTGCCAATACGCGACGACCGTTTTTAGTTGACATACGGTTACGGAATCCGTGTTTACGCGCACGACGTAGTTTACTTGGTTGATAAGTACGTTTCACGATGAATACCTCCTCATAGATTTTGTATTCGTTTAGCCGGCTATAAAGTGATCAGTTACTAAACATACTTTACTATTCTATCTGATTCTTTTGCATTTGTCAATAGCTCTGACAAATGTTTCCAGCTTTTTTGCTATGAAAGCCTTATCTACGATACTGTTTCAAGAAACGGGTCATCTTTTCTTGGATTTGGGCTAACTCATCTACACGTGGTAGATAAACGATACGGAAGTGATCTGGTTCTCTCCAGTTAAATCCTCGTCCATGAACCAAAAGCACCTTTTCTTGCTTCAAGAAATCAAGGACAAACTGCTCATCATCATCGATACGGTACATATTGCGGTCAATTTTAGGGAAGATATAAAGACCCGCTTTAGGTTTAACCGCGGACAATCCTGGGATTTCCTGAATGGCATTATAAATAAAGTTTCTTTGCTCATAAATACGACCACCTGGCAATAGTAGTTCGTCCACCGATTGGTGACCACCGAGTGAAGTTTGAACAACTTGTTGCGCTAGGACATTAGAGCAGAGACGCATATTTGAGAGCATATTAAGCCCTTCGATATAGCCTTTGACATGCTTCTTAGGACCAGACAAAACCATCCAACCCACACGGAAACCTGCGATACGGTGAGATTTAGACAGACCATTCATGCTGACACAGAAAAGATCTGGTGCTAGACTAGCTACCGGTGTATGAACATTGCCATCCATAACCATACGGTCGTAGATTTCATCCGCAAAGATAATTAAGTCATTTTGACGAGCAATCTCAATAATATCTAACAAGAGTTCCTTAGGATAGAGGGCTCCAGTTGGGTTATTTGGATTGATCAAAACGATAGCCTTAGTATTTGAACTAATCTTAGACTTAATGTCATCTAGGTCTGGATACCATTCAGCTTCTTCATCACAGACGTAGTGAACGGCATTTCCTCCAGCCAGGCTGACTGCAGCAGTCCAAAGAGGATAGTCAGGCATAGGGACCAAGACCTCATCACCATTGTCCAAGAGACCTTGCATGGACATGACAATCAACTCACTCACACCATTTCCAAGGTAGATATCATCGATACCTACATTTGGGAAGTTTTTCAGTTGGCAATATTGCATAATCGCCTTACGAGCTGAAAAGATACCTTTTGAGTCCGAATAACCTTCACTATCACGCGCATTCATAATCAAATCATGGATGACCTCATCTGGTGCTGTAAAGCCAAACTCAGCTGGGTTTCCTGTATTCAAACGGAGGATTTTTTCCCCATTTGCTCGCATACGCATGGCTTCCTCAAGGACTGGACCACGAATGTCGTAAGCCACATGCTCTAATTTGATTGATTTGTTAAATTCTTTCATTTGAGTTCCTCAATTCATCAGGATACTTAATATTATACCACTTGATAGAAAAATCGTAAATTTCGCGATAGCATTCCACAAAAAAACCTTGCTTAACGCAAGGTAAACAGAACAAGGTCGATTCCTTTCTATTCTCTGGAAAAGAAAGAGTAGATACACAGTTGCATATCAACTAAGAATCGAAAACGAAGGCATCGTTATGGATGATAGTTGCATGAACGCACGAATTTCTTCCTGTGATCAGCAAAACGCAAAGAAAAAATAAGTCGACTCAACAAACAACATAGACGATGTCTGGGCTAATTCGAGTCTGTTTGTAAAGAATTTTACCATATCACTGACTTCTTTCCCTGCCCTGTCACTTAATATTATACACTAAAACTTTTGCATTTTCAAATAAGTACATATAAAAGGAACTCTTTTTAAAGCGTCACTTAAAAATTTATACTCAATGAAAATCAAAGAGCAAACTAGGAAGCTAGCCGCAGGCTGTACTTGAGTACGGCAAGGTGAAGCTGACGTGGTTTGAATTTGATTTTCAAAGAGTATTAATTGAATATGATTCTGCTTTGGCAATAAAAAAGAGAGAACCATCTGATTCTCTCTGAACTAAGTCCTACAATTACTATAATTAAAAGTAGTCGAAACTTAGCTTATTTTGCAATCTCTGCCAACATTTTTTCGATATGTTGGATGGATTTTTCGCGGCCAAGCAAGTAGATGGTTTCTGGTAGTTCTGGCCCATGCATCTCACCTGAAACAGCGATACGGATTGGCATGAAGAGGTTCTTCCCTTTGATACCTGTTTCCTTTTGGACCGCTTTGATTTGTGGGAAGATATTTTCTACCACAAACTCATCGTCTGACATAGCTTCAAGTTTTGCTTTGAAGGCTTCAAGTACAGTCGGAACCGTTTCACCAGCCATGACTTCTCGCTCAGCTTCTGTCAATTCTGGGAAGGCTGAGAAGAAAAGGTCTGTCAATGGAACGATTTCGTCAACTGACTTCATTTGTGGTTTGTAGAGTTCCACCAATTTTTTAGCCTTGTCTGTCAAACGTCCTGCTTCTTCGAGGAATGGTTTGGCCATTTCAAAGATAGTCGCAAGATCCGCATTCTTGATATAGTCATTGCTCATCCAATCAAGTTTCTTCTGGTCGAAGGCTGCTGGAGACTTACTAAGACGGTTTTCATCAAAGAGCTTGATGAGTTCTTCACGAGAGAAGATTTCATCTTCCCCGCCAGGGTTCCAGCCAAGAAGAGCGATAAAGTTAAAGACTGCTTCTGGAAGGTAGCCCTTCTTACGGTAATCTTCGATGAACTGAAGTGTATTGGTGTCACGTTTAGACAACTTCTTACCAGTTTCAGAGTTGATAATCAAAGTCATGTGACCGAACTCTGGAGCTTCCCAACCAAGTGCTTCATAAACCATGAGCTGTTTTGGTGTGTTGGCAATGTGGTCATCTCCACGGATAACGTGAGAAATTTGCATATCGTGGTCATCAATAACAACGGCAAAATTGTAAGTTGGGTAGCCATCTTTCTTTTGGATAACCCAGTCACCACCGATATTGCCACCTTCAAATTCGATATCACCTTTGACCATATCATGCCACTTGTAAATACCAGACTCATTGACAGCCAAACGAACAGTTGGGATGATGCCTGCCGCTTCACGTTCTGCGATATAAGCTGCTTTTTCTTCTTCGCTCATACCAAGGTATTCGTTGATGTAGCGAGGTGTTTCACCTGCTGCTTCTTGGCGTTCACGTTCTGCTGCTAATTCTTCTTCTGTAACGTAAGATTTGTAGGCTTTTCCTTCAGCTAAGAGTTGGTCGATATATTTTTGATAGAGTTCCAAACGCTCAGACTGGCGGTAGTTTTCATGAGTCTCTGGACTTTCATCCCAGTCCATGCCTAACCAACGAAGGTTTTCAAGCTGTGAACGTTCTCCGTCTTCGACATGACGTTTGCGGTCAGTATCTTCGATACGGATGATAAAAGTTCCACCATGGTGGCGTGCATACAAATAGTTAAACAATGCTGTACGGGCATTACCGATGTGTAATAGTCCTGTTGGACTTGGTGCGTAACGCACACGAATATCTTTTGACATATCTTCTCCTATAAAGTCTCTAGGCGTCTGCCTTTTCGCTCTCTATATTATATCACAAGTCTCGCCAGAGTCCAATTTCTCTTTTCAAGAAATAGCAAAAAGAGTGGAAAACCACTCTTTTTTATTCTATTATAGACGAGCGTTGAGTTCTTTGCTCAACTCTTCAAATCCTGGTTTACCAAGAAGGGCAAACATGTTACGTTTGTAGGCTTCAACACCTGGTTGGTCAAATGGGTTGATAGCGTTCAAGTAACCTGAAAGGGCGATAGCCAATTCGAAGAAGTAGATTGTGTAACCAAGAGTGAAGGCATCTTGCTCAGGAAGAGTTACGTACATGTTTGGCACGTCACCGTCAGTGTGGGCAAGAAGAACACCGTCAGTTGCTTTTTTGTTCACGAAGTCAACGTCTTTTCCTTGAAGGTAGCCAAGTCCGTCAAGGTCTTCTTCCAAAGTAGGGATGAGCACGTTCTTACGTGGTTTGTCAACGCGGACAACTGTTTCAAACATGATACGAGTTCCTTCTTGGATAAATTGACCCAATGAGTGCAAGTCTGTTGAGAAGTTAGCTGAAGTTGGGTAAATTCCTTTTTGGTCTTTTCCTTCTGACTCACCAGCTAATTGTTTCCACCATTCTGAGAAGTATTGAAGTGATGGCTCGTAGTTTACCAAGATTTCAGTTGCATAACCTTTACGGTAAAGGATGTTACGAACAGCTGCATATTGGTAAGCTTCGTTTTCAGAGATTTTATCTGAAGTATAGTCTTTACGAGCTGCGTTAGCACCTTCCATAAGGGCTTTGATGTCTGCACCTGACGTAGCGATTGGAAGCAATCCCACTGCTGTCAATACTGAGAAGCGTCCACCGATATCATCTGGAACAACAAATGTTTCCCAACCGTTAGCATCTGCTTCAACCTTAACAGCACCTTTTTGGCGGTCAGTAGTTGCGTAGATACGTTTGTTAGCTTCTTCTTGTCCGTATTTCTTAACCAAAAGTTCTTTGAAGACACGGAAAGCGATCGCTGGTTCAGTTGTTGTACCTGATTTAGAAATCACGTTTACTGAGAAATCTTTATCTGAAACGTACTCTACCAAGTCAGCAAGGTAAGTAGATGAGATTGAGTTCCCAGCGTAAAGGATTTGTGGTGCTTTACGTTCTTCTTTTGTTTGCAAGTTTGCAAAGTGGTGGTTCAAGAAGTCAATGGCAGCTTTCGCTCCAAGGTAAGATCCACCGATACCGATCACGACCAAAACATCGCTGTCTGCTTTGATTTGTTCAGCATCTTTCAAGATGCGGTCAAATTCTTCGCGGTCGTAGTTTTCAGGAAGGTCCAACCAACCCAAGAAGTCGCTCCCAGCACCAGTTCCTTTACGGATCAATTCGTCTGCTGCTGTAACTTGTGCTTGCATGTATTCCACTTCATGTGGTGCAACAAATTTGTCTAATACTTTTGAATAATCAAATTTAATATGTGACATAGTATTCCTCCAAAATTTCTTCTTTTCTATCATAACGCTTACTAACAATTTTTTCAAGTTTTTATACTAAAAATTTCCAATTTTTATCACAATTCAAACGTTTGCGTAAAAATACAACTTTATAAAAATTCTTAAACAATGAATAAAAAACGACTAAATTTCTAGTCGTTACAATTCATTCAATAAATACTCAAATAATTCTAAGTTGCCATCTTCTTCATTAACCAGAAATTCTGGATGCCACTGGAGACCAATAATACGGTGTTCGTCGATAGATTCGATTGCTTCAACAGTTTGATCACGTGGATCCACAGCCGTCACACGGAAATTGGGTGCCAAGTCTTTAATACTCTGACGGTGAACTGAATTAACCTGACTTTCCTTACCAAACAATTTAGACACTACACTGCCATCCACTGTCTCAATAGAATGTGAAGTCCCAAAAGGTAGACCTTGCCAATGACCTTCAATCTCCTGATTGAGTGTCCCACCAAAGGCAACATTGACAAGCTGAACGCCACGGCAAATGGCTAAGATTGGCTTGTTCTGACGCAAGGCTTCATGTAGAAGAGCTAGCTCAAACTCGTCGCGAGTTAGGTTATAGTCGTCGCTATCAATTGTTTTTTCCTCACCATAAAACTGAGGATGAACATTTTGTCCCCCAGTCAAGATAAGCTTATCAATCATTTCTACATAGTCATGGACCACCGACTCATCACCAACCGGAATGACCAAAGGAAGTCCGCCAACCTGACGAATACTCTCAGCAAATTTACAAGAGACTGATGAATGAATATTTTTTCCTTCTGCGTCCACAGGACATAGATTTGCCGCTACTCCAACAACTGTTCTTGCCATCACTGATTTCCTTTCCTTTTCTATTGATAATCTTATCTTACCATCCTTGCCCACTCCTGTCTAATATGTATTTTTTAAGCCCGTGATAAAATTTTTTTATCAGAAAAAGTTGCCCAAAATTAGGACAACTTTTTTGCTTATACTCAATGAAAATCAAAGAGCAAACTAGGAAGCTAGCCGCAGGTTGCTCAAAACACAGTTTTGAGGTTGTGGATAGAACTGACGAAGTCAGTAACACATATACGGCAAGGGGACGCTGACGTGGTTTGAAGAGATTTTCGAAGAGTATTATTCAAAGACAAATTGATTGTGATAAAGTTCAGAGTAGAAGCCTCCAAGCTTGAGTAATTCATGGTGATTTCCTTGTTCGATAACCTCACCATCCTTAAGGACAATGATCTGATCGGCATTGAGAATGGTTTTCAAGCGATGGGCAATCACAAAACTAGTTCTTCCTGCCACAATAGCTTCCATGGCATTTTGAATCTTGCTTTCTGTTACAGTATCCACGTTTGATGTTGCCTCATCCAAGATTAAGACCTGTGGATCTGTCATCAAGGTACGAGCAATAGAAATCAACTGCTTCTGACCTGTTGAGAATACGCTCTGATCATCATTAATCAGAGTATCGTACTTATCTGGCAGGCTTTCGATGTAGTCATGGATGTGTGTAGCCTTAGCAGCTGCTTCTACCGTCTCTTGACTAGCATCAGGGACACCAAAGCGAATATTGTCTCGGATGGTTCCGCTAAATAAAACTGAATCCTGCAAGACAATTCCCACCTTACTTCGCAAACTGTCTAAATCAAACTCGCGAATATCTGTTCCATCAAAGCTGATACTACCTGCATCCACATCATAAAAACGATTGATCAAGTTCATGATGGTTGTTTTCCCCGAACCTGTAGGACCAACTACCGCAATCATTTTCCCTTTTGGAGCTGAAATGCTAACATCTTTCAAAATGGGTTTTCCTGACAGGTAGGAGAAGTCCACGTTACGAATCTCCACACCTTCTTTTAATTCGTTAAAGACTGGAGCATCTTGAGGACGAATTTCTTCTTCTGCATCAAACATTTCTTGGATACGTTCTGCACCTGTAAAGGCCAGTTGCAAACTTCCCCAGCTCGCCGCTAATTGGATAATAGGTTGGTAATATTGCTGAGAAAACTGGGTAAACATGACAATCAAACCCAGAGCAGTTGCTGTCTCGATGTTCTTATCATTCAGTAAGACAGCTGAACCGACAAAAATAACAATAGCTGTATTGACCAAGCTCATTCCGTTCATGACAGGAAAAAGAATTCCTGAAAACATTCTGCCCTTAAAAGTTGCTTTACGGACACGCTCGTTTTGCTCAACAAAACCTGCAATCACATCATCTTGAATACCTTGAACAATAACGGCTTTTTGTCCAGAGATACTTTCATCCATATAAGCATTGAGCTTCCCAACCTCTTTTTGCTGAAGATTGGTATATTTTCTTGCCAATTTCAAAATGACAATCAACATGATGACAGCTATCGGAGTGCTAGCAATCGTAATCAAAGCCAAGGTCACATTTTTTGCGAACATGACAATCAACAAACCGATATAGAGGGCAATGTTGGTCATAACAGACACCAGACTTTCGTTGAACGCCTGTAGGATGTTATCCAAATCACTGGTAAAACGTGATAGGATATCTCCATCTTGATGGCGGTCAAAGAAGGAAACTGTCAAGCGAGAAAGCTTGCCAAAAAGGCCCTTACGCATCTCATTTGTCGATTCGGCAATAATGCGGCTCATCAAAACCATATAGATAAGACTCGACACCACGAGCACAATCAAAATATAAGCAAGATTGATTAGGAGTCCCAATAGACTTTGCCAAACCATATCAGGATTTCCATTTTGATAAGCTATAACTAAATTAGCCAGTTCTGTGACTGTTTGACCTGCAAATACTGGAAAGAGGGCTTGTGCAATCGTTGCAATGATAATCATAGCAATAACAACGACAAAAGATATCTTATAAACTTTAAAATAGTTCCAAAAGAATTCAAATGTCTTCATCCTACTCCTCCTTTCCTTTTTGCGTCTCGTAAATTTCACGATAAACTGGGTTTGTTGCAACCAAGTCAGCGTGTTTGCCTTGACCAATCAAGCGACCTTGGTCAAGCACTAAAATTTTATCAGCATGCACAACAGAGCTAATCTTTTGTGCGATGATAATCGTAGTCGTCCCCTTCAAATCCTTGTTGAGGGCTTCTTGAACCAAACGTTCCGATTTGGCATCAAGGGCAGAGGTTGAATCATCAAAAATCAAGATACGAGGATTGCTGACAATCCCACGCGCAATAGACATTCTTTGTTTTTGTCCACCAGAAAAGTTAGTCCCACGTTCCTCAACCGGACTCTCAAAGGCCAAGTCCATACGACTAATAAATTCACTGGCCTGGGCGATGCGAGCTGCGCGTTCCATTTCTGAAACTGTCGCATCTCCCTTACCTTGTCTGAGATTATCTGCGATGGTTCCACTAAAGAGAATGGCTTTTTGTAGGACGATAGAAACTGTCTTACGAAGCGTCCCTTCACTAACTGTTCGAATGTCCTTTCCACCAATCTTGATTGAACCTTGCTGAGGATCAAATAATCGTGGAATCAACTGAGCCAAGGTTGATTTCCCTGCACCAGTTGCTCCGACAACACCAACCATTTCACCAGCTGCGATATCGAAGGATACATTTTTTAGGATAGGTTCTTCATCATTTGGATAGGTAAAGGTAACATTTTCAAAACTGAGACTTCCTTCCAATTCTTCATCTTCCACATCATTGAAAGTCATAGCTGGTTCTGTATCAAGGATTTCACGAATACGACGAAGGGAAATCATGGCACGAGTAACTGAGTTCCCCAAAAATCCAACCATGACGATGGTAAAGATAATCTGACTCAGGTAGTTTACAAAGGAAGCAATGGACCCAACTACTGACGGATCTGACTCTACCATACCTGCTACAAGCCAGATTGAAAGAAAGACAGCCCCGTATGAAATCATCATCATTACAGGTTGAACAATAGAAAAGGCGTAGCCGATATAAAGGTTTTCACCCAGTAATTCATCGGATACCTGCGTAAACTTAGCAAACTGGTCTTTTTCTCGAACAAAAGACTTAACCACGCGCACACCACGTAAATTTTCTTTGGCAATGGCATTGATACGCTCCAATAAAGTCTGGAATTTTGCAAATCGAGGCCCCATCATTCCCATCATAAGACCTGTCATGGCGACGATCAAAACGACCATAAGAACCAGCACCCACCACAGCGAAGGCAGAGTGACAACGGCTAATATAAAGGAACCAATAAATAAAATCGGTAGTCGAAAGAGGATTTGGAAGGTCATCATAACGACGTTTTGAATCTGGTTGATATCGTTAGTCATACGCACAACGAGGTTCCCTGCATTAAACTTCTCAATATTGGCGTATGAAAAAGTTTGAATCTTACGAAAGGCATCTTCACGTAAGTCAGACGAAACTCCTTGAGCAATGTAAGCTGCTAACACTACATTGATGCCACCTGCAATCAAACCAATCAAGGCAACAAGAATCAACCAAAATCCGATAGTATAAATAGCTTCATTATCACCCGTTAGCAAGGCCTCTAAAACCTCCTGCAAATAACGTGGTTGCAAGAGTGAACTCGTTACCATTAGACCTGTCATAACCAAGGAAGCCAGGGCCTGCCATTTATAGGCTTTTATTTTCTGAAACAGCATATTTCCCCCTTATAAGATAGACAAAAGGGGACGACAGTTCTGTCAGTCCCTTCTTATGCTTTCATGTTGATACTATTCTAACAAAAAAGAATGCTATTGTCAAAGCACTCAGCTCTCAGAAGCTTGTGCAAGCACGACATTAGCATTCTATCAATCCTTTAAAAATTCTTCTAAATTTGGTACTGAATTTTATTGTTCTGAACTAGCTTGCTCGTCTAATTGGGATCGTCCAATTTCACGGTAGCTACAGTCCCCAACAATCTGGACTGAGAACTGACCATCTTCGTACTCTAGAATCGTCACACTTCCGTTATCAAGACCATGTGGATGCATGCCGTTAATGAGGTAAACTATAGTTCCAATTGTCATTCCATGACTGACAACGAGAGCATTTCCTCCCCCATTTGCTTCCATTTCCTTGGCAATGGCTTCAAAACCTTCCCAGATACGACCACTTAGTTTTTCCCATCCTTCAGCCCAGCCTGCTGTATCCACTTCTACCAAACCTTCAGCTAGCTCCGCATAGGACAAACGATGCACATGATCGACATTAAAGATACGAGGAATAATCCCCATAAAAAGGTCTCCATCATAAGCACCATCAAAGCTACCAAAGCACCACTCACGGATTCGCTTATCCATACGATAAGGAATTTGCCCTGTTAAACCAAGCTCCTCAAGGATAATTCCCATAGTCTGAATGGTCCGCCCTGAGTCACTCGAGTAAGCACGCTCAAACTTTAAGCCTGACTCACGCAAACCAATTCCCAATTCGTGAATACCTCGCTCACCTTCAGCTGTTAAAGGAGTATCACTCCAGCCTTGAGCACGCCCAATCGTATTAAACATTGTTTTCCCATGACGCACTAGATACAATTTTACACTTGCCATTTTTGGTCCTCCATATGTATCTATTATAGCATGATTTCAGGTAAAAACCTCGTCCAAACTACTCTGTGCCGTTCTTTGAAGGTGCTAATTTGGAAGACATAGCCATCTCTTTTTTAACCTGTTCTTCTTTTTTCTCCTCACTTCCTTCTTTAGACTTTTTTTCTGTTTTCTTCGTCTTGTCGTCGGTCTTTTTCAAAGGTGGAAAACGAAATTCAAATTGATTTTTTTCTGTAGAAATAGTCGTTGTGAAGCCCTTTTCGTCATTACGATAAGTTGACTTTCCTACATTGAATGACTGTTCTCCACTTTCAGAATTAGCTCTTTCATAGGTTCTCATAGCCATCGCATAAGCCACCAGTTTCTCTTTATTTAAGACATAATCCTGATGATGAGCTATTTGCCGGTTCAGATAAAATTGCAACAGAAGACTAAAAATACCTGCCATTACAAGGGCATAAAGAAGAACGCCTGCTTTAACTTTTTTCTTTTTCAACACGATAGATAAACTCCCTCTCTAGTCCCTTTTCAAACTGAAAATGGAAATGAACTACTTGACCTTCTTGGTAAATACGAGCGGATTTAAGACCATATACCATGGGTTGATAGCCACGTCCACTAGCATCTGTTTTCCGAAAATCATCTGACCTTGATTTACCCATGGAAATAGGTTTACCATCTTGTTTGAGATAAAGTCTATCATTCTCAACTTTTTCAAACTGGGCTCGATTCAACTCCGCTTCTAGTTGATCCACAAATAAGAGCCACTCCTTCTGCTCGCTTCTCTGCTGATAGCGAACCTCTGAAACCAAGAGTCGGCTCATAGATTGAAAAAGAAGCAAGCTACCGCTAATCACAATAAGAGCAACCAGGGATTCTAAAAGAGTAAACGCTCTGACTCTACTTATCTTGAATCGCCAGTAATTTTTCAGTTCCATGATACACCTCCAAACCTCGCTCATTCGAGACAACATGAACCGTAAGGCCATTGACAGTCAACTGCTTTTGTCCAGTCTGCAAAGCCATACGAGCTACACGCAAAACTTCTTCCTGTTTTAGAAGCTCTGCTTCTCTTTTTCTACTTTCTTGAATTTGTCCCAGCAAGAGGGTTGTAATACTTGCAAAAATGGCTAGTGAAATCACTGCCTCTAGTAAAATAACAGCCTTAATTTTTTGCTTCTTGAATACGTTTAATCTTTCCATTTCCTATATTTAGTCGATAGCGAACTACTTCTTTCCTTGTTTGAAATCTGATGCTAACCAGATAGGAACTACCTCCAGCCTTATCAAATGTTATTGACTGATGTGACTGAAGCTGAATCCCTTTAGGAATGGCTAACTTTTGATAACCATTACTAATGCTCCTCTCTTCTAACATTAAATTCATTTTTTGTTGACTAGCCAGACTTCGTTTCTGGGTTTCTCGATAAAGTTCCTCAAACTCCATGAAGAAAATTTGCTCTTCCACCGCCGCAAAAGTGGATTGAACTGAACTTGACAAACCCAAAGCCAAAATGCTGACTATCCCTAAAACCAATAGACTTTCTAGCATGGTAAAAGCCCTAATCCGCAACTGTTTGACTTGTCTTTTGTTTATCATGATACTCTTTGTAAGCTTTTGCTTGCTCAGCAGTGATACGTCCATCTGCCTGTAATTTGCTTAGACTAGCATCTTCATTTTTATCCAGACTATAGAGTTCAGCTTGGCTTTCTACCACCTTGACGACAGCTGCTTTCCCCTTATCATTGACTGCATCCTTTTGCTTAGTAAGATTTGGCACAAACAGTAAGAGTAGGACGCTAATGATAAGCAACACCACCAACATTTCTACCAGTGTGAACCCTTTTACCTTAGCTTCTTTTAATTTCATCATCATCTTTTTCATCTAAAAATTTACCTCCATATTTTGATACATGGGCAGCAACATAGCTGCGTACAATAAAACGATTAGTAGGGCCACAAAAATAAAAACCAACGGTTGAACAAGGTTCATGGTCCGATTGACTCGGGTGAAGAAGGATTCCCAGGTTTTTTCCGCATAGATTTCCATTTCACTTCCCAACTTGGATTTAACCTCTCCATATTCAATGATTAATCCCAACTCCCTTCTAAAGAAAGGATAGGTCTGAACAATCTTAGAAAATTCATGCCCATTTTGCAAAGCTTGATCTAAATCGTATCCAATTTCTTTGAAAAGAGGATTTCCTTGCTCCTGCATCATCTGGAAAATCTGTGCCAACTCTAAACCTTGCCCAATCATATTTCCCCATTCCCGAGCATAATAGGCAGTTAGATAATACTGAACAAACACACCTAAAAAGGGGATTCTAGCCAGATAAGAAAAGACTTGTATCTTCTTAGATTTCCTGTAGAAAATCAGCCCTGTTAAAGATAGTAGACCTAACGCTAGAACAAGCCCAAGAAAAATATGTGGCAGGTTACTAATCACTAAGGTAGCTATGTTACTACTATCCAGTTGGGGCAAGAGATAATTCCGCAATCCTAGCATAATTAACAGTAAAAAAGCTAGCAAAATAAGTGGGTAGGTCGCAACTTCAATTAACTTCTTCTTGACCTTAGCAAGATTATCCAAATATTCTTCAATTTTCCCCAAACTCAAATGAAGATTTCCATGAACTTCAGCCAATGAAAGTTGAGTGACAATCGCACTCGAAAAACCTAAATTCCCCATCATTTCCGAGAAAGATTTTCCTTTCGATAGTCCTAGGCGCATCTGTGAAACATATTCCTTCTCCAACAAAAGACTTCTATCAAGAAAGGAAATGATTTCTACCAAGTGAAAACCACTAGAAAACAAATTGTTAAAGAGAGTGATGATTTTCTTCTGCTTACTGGTAGCTAATTTTCTCCGTTTCAGCTTGAAGGGCAGTGATATGTCCGTCTTTAAGAAGCTGATCAATTTGCTCATTCCACTTTTCTGCCTGGTGTTCTGAATAATTTTGGTTTGCAACATCAATAATTCCTCCTCCCCCGATTAGTCTCTGGTAGCAAACACCTTGTAAAACAACTGCGAGTTCATCTTCACTGACACCAAGTTCTAAAAGACGCTCATAGACCCCACGAATACTCTTTGCATGGATGGTCGAAAACACTGTAGCTCCCGTTAAGCTCGCTCTTACAACAGCACGGGCTGTTTCGCTATCCCGGATTTCTCCAATAATTAAAAGATCTGGGCGGTGTCGCAAAGAAAGTTTTATCAAGTTTTCATAACTCAGTCCAATAGCTTCATTGAGTTGTAATTGCAGCATTTCTTCTTGCTTAATCTCGACTGGGTCCTCAATGGACATGACTTGTTGTCCCTTAAACAATGACTTAGCTAATTCATGCATTAATGTAGTTTTACCACTTCCTACAGGTCCTGCAAATAGATAAAGGCCGCGTTGCCTAAAGCCCTTTTCTAGTTCCTTAAGGTCTTGAAACCAGAAGCGCAACTCTTGCTCTTCATCGTGTAAAAGGCGAATAACTAAACTCTCATGACCACGATAATCTCCTACCGTCGATAAGCGTAGTGAAGAAACCTTGCCATCATGCTGATAATCACAGGACCCAAGCTGACTACGACGCTTTTCTCCAACATTCATCCCCGAAACAAACTTAAAATGACTAATGACAGCACCCAACTTTTCAAAGTCATAACTATCAATAAATCGCCTCTCGTCTCCAATTCGCATATGTAGCTCATAGATCAGATTTTTAGGAACAAAATAGATGTCTTGAGCTCCTTCTTTTTTGGCCAGTGTAATCAATTCTTGTGCAAGTGCTTGTACCATATCTTCCTCCTTACTGTTATTATTCGAAGAAAATACAAAAAAAGAACAACTTCCTTAAAAAGTTGTCCCTTCTTTTTTGATACGGCAGGTTCTGTGCACCTCAAGCCCTGTTTGTTTTTCATAGCCAGGTCTAAATTTTTCATCTGGAATGACTTGCCCATCCTCCAATAAAGCCAAGGAATGATATTGCTGCAGAAATTCATCACATTCCTCACACCAACGCTTATCCTCTGGATTCCAAAATATGGTCATTAAGTCTCCTCGACTTTTATATAGTGGAATTTTCTTTTCCAGTTCAAACCAGCAAGATTTATAACACTTCAAGGCATCATAGTAATTTTCAAATTTCTTACTACTAATGACGTCTTCTTCCCATCCTTCTATGAACCACCAAGGCTCAAAATCTCCATACATTTCTATAACTCGATACATTTCTTACTTCCTTTGTACCGTATATTATAGCGAATTTTTTAGAATAATGAAAGAAATTTGCTCATTTTCACGAATTATAAAGCTTTTTTCAAAAAAATCCAGCTATTCAAAAAAATAACTGGATTCAAAGATAAGATTAACTTTCTGAAATATCGTTTTCAATGATCACTTTAATCGCATGATGATCAGCAGCCTTACCAAATACTTCATAGGCCTTTTCGATTTCACTAAGTTTGAAATAATGAGTTACCAATTTTTCTGGTTCAATTTTATGACTTTCTAAGGCTTTCAAAAGCTGAGGAGTTGTATTGGTAGAAACCAATCCAGTAGTCACGTTAATGTTACGAATCCATAGAGTATCCAAATCAAACTGAACTGGCTTGCCATGCACACCACAGTTTGCTACCGTTCCATCAATCCCAATAATCTTCTGACAGAAGTCAAAACTTTGTGGGATCCCAACTGCTTCGATAGCTACATCAACCCCTCTACCATCTGTTAAATCGTAGATTTCTTGAATAGCCTTTTCAGCATCTGCACAGTTGATTTTATGAGTAGCACCAAAAGAAACAGCAGTATCCAAACGGTGATCATCTAAGTCTACCATAATCAATTTAGCTGGTGAGTAGAATTGTGCAGTCAAGAGAGCTGCCAAGCCAACTGGCCCTGAACCAACGATAGCTACACTACAGCCAGGCTCAACTTTCCCTTTTAAGACACCAATTTCATAACCAGTTGGTAGGATATCAGATAACATAACCAAGGCTTCATCAGACAAGTCAGCTGGAGTATGATAAAGAGTATTATCAGCATGAGGCACACGAAGATATTCTGCTTGCATACCGTCAATCAAATGTCCAAAACTCCATCCACCTTCGTCTTCACAGTGAGCATAGATTCCTTTTTTACAGTAGTAGCATTTACCACAGGCACAAACACAAGAAATCAGAACCTTATCACCCTTTTTAAAGTTTGAAACTCCTGCTCCAACTTCCTCTACAATCCCGATTCCTTCATGGCCAAGGATAGTTCCACTCTTACATGCAGGGACATCACCTTTAATAATATGAAGATCTGTTCCACAAATAGTAGTTTTTACAATACGCACAATAGCGTCAGTTGGCTTGCGAATAACTGGTTTGTCAACATCAACAAATGAAGCAAGTCCTGGTTTAACATAAGTATAGGCTTTCATAAAGCTTACCTCCGTTTTTTTATTTGTATTGTTT
Organism: Streptococcus infantis; assembly: GCF_047460875.1. GTDB lineage: Bacteria > Bacillota > Bacilli > Lactobacillales > Streptococcaceae > Streptococcus > Streptococcus infantis_AA. Next base: position 72,872 of record NZ_JASHFI010000011.1, read on the forward strand.
ATATCATAATTGTAAGCCTTTTCATAAATAAAATCAAGTGATATGTGAAGAAATTAACAAATTAAATTAAAAAAAGTAGAAACTAAATTAGTTTCTACTTTAGAGATTATGCTTGATAACGTTTTTCACCGTCAAGGTAAGTTGCTACCAATTCCAAATGCTTATCAAGAACGATAAAGTCAGCATCGTAGCCTTCACGGATTTGTCCGCAAACATCATCAATATGAACTGATTTTGCTGGGTTAAGACTGGCCATCATAACTGCTTCATGTGGATTTGCAATGCCCCATTCAACAACATTTTTGAGACCATCCTTAAGTTTTAGGATAGAACCTGCCAAGTTCCCAGTAGATTTGAGACGTGCAGTACCATTTGCAACCACAACTGGGAATTCTCCTAGCATGTAGTCCCCATCTTGCAAACCACCCGCTGTCATACAGTCAGTGATAAGAGCAATATTTTCAGTCCCTTTTTGTTTAAGAAGAATTTCGCAAGCTTTAGGATCTACGTGGTGACCATCACAGATCAACTCAGCATAAGTATGAGGAAGCTGATACATGGCACCAACCATACCAAGCTCACGGTGAGTTAATCCACGCATACCATTATAAGCATGAACCCAAACACTTGCACCAGCGTCAACAGCTTTTTTAGCTTCATCAAAGGTAGCGTTAGAGTGACCAAGAGCAACAGTTACACCCTCTCCAGTAACAGTACGTACAAAGTCCTCAACCCCATCACGTTCAGGTGCAAGAGCAATTTTATTAAGAAGACCATTAGCAGCCTTCTGCCATGCTCGGAACTCATCCATACGGGGGTCTTTCATATAGGCAGGATTTTGAGCACCCTTAAATTCTTCAGTAAAGTAAGGTCCTTCAAAATAAATACCACGAATCTTAGCACCAGATGCTTCTTGATAGCGTGAACCAATGTTCTCAGTAACCGCTAGCAACTGTTCAAATGATGAAGTAAGAGTAGTTGGAAGAAAACTAGTAACACCAGTACTAAGAAGACCTTCACTCATCGTATGAAGTGTACCTTCAATATTGTTATCCATAACATCGACACCACCGAAACCGTGAATGTGAGTATCAACTAGACCAGGTGCAATGCTATAACCAGAGTAGTCTAGAATTTCAACATCCTCAGAAATCTCTTCAACGTGCTTACCAAACTTGCCATCAATAAGTTCCAAATAACCTCCACGACGAATACCATGTGGATAGAAAAATTGATCAGCTTTAATATACTTAGGCATAATGAAAACCTCCTTAAGAAAATATTCTACTATTTATTATGTCAATTACATTATAAACCTTTCAAAAGAATTTGTAAATGGTATAGACCTATTTTTAGTAAAATTTTTTTAAACTTTATTTGAAAAAAAAAAACAAGGTCCGAAAACCTTGTCTTCTCTACTATACCGGCGGCCGGGGTCGAACCGGCACGTCCTTGCGGACACTGGATTTTGAGTCTAATATTATTAGTTTTAAATCTCAGAAATATTGATTTTATAAGCTTTTTTTCCATAATATTTTTTAAAACTTAGTATCACTTCCAAAGTTTAGATACTTTTTAGTAACTATAAAATGCTAGAAAGTATACTCCTTATTAAAAAGAGTTTTGGACTAGTTTTGTGCAATTTTATTACCCATATCCGTAATAAGAGAGGCTAAATTAATTGCCTTTAATGATTGTAGAAATTGGTTGTGAATATCATTAGACACATAACCAGCTAGCAAAATATGCTCAGCCATGTCATATTGCTTAATCAAGAGAATCTTATCATGTTTTTCATTAAATAAAATCGCACTAATTGCTGTATTAAAGACTGGAAAACGAAAACTCGCACATTGTGAACAATAAGGAATATCTCCCTCATCTTTTAAAAATTTTTTCTCCAAAGGATGCCCACATTCGGGACAACAAGTCATTGTTTTGTCAAATATAGAAGCCTCTTTTTTAAAGTTCTTAAAAGTAATTTTACCAGTAAAATCGAGACCACGCAAGACATTGAAATAAATCAAGACTTTATTTAAAATTTATCTTATGATATACTAAACTTATCAGCTATTGGTTCTGAAAAAGTGTCTGCCACAGTTTTACTACAAATTCTCATGACTTGTGCCAAGATTTATAAAAAACGGATAGCTATAATAGCTCTTAGAGCAAAAACATGACATATAGGAGGTTAAAGACATGTCATACTTTTATCTTTTTATCGCCATTGTAGGAGAGATATTGGGAACTAACCTTTTGAAATTATCAGACGGTTTTACAAAGCCTATTCCAACCGTTTCTGCCCTACTTAGCTATGGCGTTTGTTTCTATTTCTTATCACTAGCAATGCAAAAAATTCCTGTAGGAATAGCTTATGCAACATGGTCAGCTGTCGGTTTAGTTTTGATAGCCTCTATCTCAGTAATGATTTTCAAAGAAACACTAAATGTTTATAGCATTATCGGTTTAATTTTGATTATCATTGGTGTTGTCATGGTTAACTTATTAGGAAATGCAGGACATTAATAAAACCGGCTCTATACTATTTGTAGTGGGTAAATCCCCTATGGATATTATGGAGCCTATTTTGTTGTAGAAAAAAAGTTCCATAAGAACTATAATGAAAAGCTAGAATTCTGTCAATATTTTGGACACATTTTGGGAGGGAATTTTGAAGACTAGCGTCCTCCTAATTTTCCCAATAAGTTTTAACTTCTTCAAAAATCTTATTCAAAAGTTCTGCATCTTTTTCTGACAACTGATTTTTTTCTATAACTCTATCTTTTAGTTCTGTTGCCTTTATTTTATTTCTTGCCACCGAAACTGCTATTGAATGTTTCAAAATATCAAACTCATCCTTTGAAAAGTTTGCAATATTGGTAAGATCTAATTGTTCTAGAGGTAAACTACTGATAATTGAATAAGGTTTTTGTCCCAGCAAATAATCTGTAGTAGTCCCAAAGATATTTGCTAATTTCACAACGAATTCTAATCCTGGTTCTAACGTTCCATTCTCCCACCGAGAATATGTCCCTTGTTGAACTCCAATTAATTCCGATATTTGTACTTGAGTTAACTTTTTTGATTTTCTGAGAGTTTTTAACCTCTCTGAAAATTTATAATCCTCTGTATACATAATTCTCCTATAGATATTCTTATTCGTATATTTTAGCTTGACAAAATATTCTAAACGGTATAAAATAGAATTATTCCATAAGGAATATTTATTTTGAGATTGAATATTCCATTGAGAATATTATAGCATAAAAGGAGGTAAAAGCGTATGTAACTAGTAGTCGATTTAAAAAATTTTAATAAAGGAGGTAGGATTCGACAAAATAAAAAAATCTTGAAACAAATGTGCCGTTCGTTCCAAGATCAAAACATATTATGTAACAATTATACCACAGAAAACTCTTCAGTTGCACAAGAAAATTTCGGAGGTTTCACAAAAAGATGACCAATAAAGAGTTAGTCAATCAAATTTCTGGCCTAAACTCTACCTCTACTCTTAAAAATTGGATTCAACTGATTAAAGAGATAAGTGGCAAGGAATTTAAGAAAATTAAAGTTCCTATCAGTAGAAATCCCAGAACTCATCAATTAAGTTATACAGTTGCCTATGACTTTACAGACGAAGACCTTAGACAATTTCAAAAGTTAGCTAACCTAAAACTTGAAATAGGTCTCAAAGAGGCTATACAAGCCGTATTTGGGAGTCTAACAGACAATGAGCAAGAATCCCTAAACCAAGTAATAGATGAGCTCTACGATGAACTGAGCGCCTTAAAACAGGAATTTAAGCGAGAAATACGACTGATACAAATTGAGAATTCCAACCTAAAAAAGAAAATCCAAGATATTGAAGAGTCGATGCAAACCGGCTTACTAGGGTTTGTTAACAAGAGGTCAAAAAATAGGTTCGGCTAATAGCGAGTTTTCGGCTGAGCCATGAGGCAGAAAGCCGAAAATGAGCGTAAATGCGGACGGACCATTTTTGACCGATAGGGTGTGTAGTAACACCACCCTCTGCAAGTTAGGTGTACCATCGAAAGAATTCAGTATTCCCAAGGGTTTTGGAGATTTTAAGGGTGGCAAAATTAGGCAAAAAGTTGAATCAAAATCTATGGCAAAAAATGAGCATTTACGTTCTGTATTTGACTGGATTCAAATTCAGTTTGATAAGACTGAATTTTCGCCAAGAGAAATAATCGAAGACATCCTATTTCTTGACTTTGACCTATTTATTGAGAATAAGGGGAGCCTTAAATACTATAACTATGATAGCCAGCTTCATTATGGGAACATCCGTATCTACTATGGATCGAAAGAGTCGTCCTACATGCTTGTCATGTCAGGACAGGCACTCGAATTCTATAGAGATATGGTATTAGATCCAAATAGTCTGTCCGAAAGACAGTTTCTGAACAATCTCTACTACAATTACAATCAATTTTCAGTAAGACGAACTGATATTGCAATAGATGATTTTAATGAAACACCCTATTTCACTCCTAATCAGCTTCTAAAGATCTGTCAGAAGAAACGCTTTATATATGGAAAAAGCACCTACTACAATACCTACGGAGATGAAACAATCGGCCAGACCTTATATTTAAGAAAACCCAATGATGATGAAAGACTTAGAATTTACGATAAGCGCTTAGAACGAGCTGAGAAGCTCGGTATCAGCAAGCGTTATATAGAAAATTGGATAAGAACGGAGTTAGAACTTAGGAAAGAAAAAGCTCACTACTTCATTCAAGAATGGTTGCATTCAGAAATAGATCTTCTTAACTTTACCAAGGGATACCTCAAAGAAAAAGTGAGGTTCTATAGTGATAGTCACTTCTCAAAACCTTTGAGATCTTGGGAAAAGTTTTTAGGTCACTAAAAACCTGTCTCTATCATTATTTCAAAACCAAAAACAGAACTAGAACAAAAATTAGAATGGTTTACCTATAAAGGTTCTGGAGCTATTCTAAAAGCGTATAAATTTCTATACGACAATAACTTACTGTATGAGTATGAGAAATCTAACTATCTCGCACTCAACAATATGGAATATCCACCAGATTTAGCAAGTGGATTAATAGAAAGGGCAATTCTCTTTAAAAGAGAAGATTTGATACCTACAATCAAAGAAAATATCAAAAGGAGAAATTAATTATGGCAAAAATGCTTTCACAAAATGACTGGAATTTTAATAACATTGGAACAAAATTTGAATTGGATGAAGTTATTCCAAAATTTGAAACGGAAGTCCGAGCAGATGCAAACGGAGAAATTATCAAAAACCGAGATGGTAGTGAGAGACGTTTTAATACCGATAAAATCATTGGTTGGAAATACAATGTAACAATCAAGGATGGACAATTCAAAAAGAAATCAACCCAAGTCTCAGTAGACAATCCAGATGCCTTGGTTGATAATGACTATATCCAAGCAATGGACGAGGTGCCAGTTACATTTGACAATTTACAAGCTACTATGATTAGCACGACAATGTATTACAAGGCGGATGCTATCCATTTAGTAGATGTAAAACAAAAATAAGTATCAGACAAGGGGAGATAATCCTCCCCTTACTTAATCTAATTAGAAAAGGAGATCACATGATTAAAACTGTAACAAAAGATGACCTTATCGAACTTGGATTTGCTCCAGGAACTGCAAGAAAGATTATCCATACCGGCAAATTACTATTAGTGAATCGTGGTTTTAACATCTACGATAACAAACGGATTGGTACAATTCCAGCCAGTGTCGCAGAAGAACTACTAGGAATTGAACTCCAGAAAGAAGCGTAGCTTATGGCTTTACGTAAAAGTAGAGACGGAACTTGGATTGTCGACGTTTCCAATGGTATAAATCCAATATCTCTAAAACAACGTAGAATTGTAAGAAAAGGATTCAAAACTAAAAAAGAAGCATTGGAGGCCGAACAATACTTACGAAGTGTCGAACTTAAAGAAAAAAGTTTCAACTCAAAAATATCAATTGATATCCTTTATGATCTCTTAAAAGAAGAGGATAAAATAAACAACAGAAAACAAAGCTATATAGATACACAAGAAAACAACTATAACAGGCATATAAAAAACTATTTTGAAAAAGTTGATGATGTAGCTAAATTAACTTATGAAGATATCTATCAATTCAGAGAACATCTAAGAGATAAAAATGCTCAAAACTCGGAAAAGAAGCTAAGTCCAAATACTATTAATAAAATTATAATTTTACTAAAGAAAATTCTGGATGTTGGATTAAGAAAGGGATTTTACAAGGAACATCCCGTAGGATTACTGAAAAAATTACCAATAGAAAAAGCGAAATTAAATTTCTGGACAATAAAAGAATTCAAGCACTTCTTAACACTATTTAACGACGATGAATGCAATATCAAATTACTATTTACAGTTCTATTTTTTACTGGTCTAAGACTGGGAGAAGCTCTTGCTCTAACGTGGAAGGATATAGAGTTTTCAACAAATACAATCCATGTAAGTAAATCAGTATACGTTAAAAAAGGTGAAGAACATATTAGTAGTACAAAGACAAAAGCTGGAACCCGAAGAATCATCATGAACGCCAAACTAGTGGAGACACTAGAAGACTGGAAACAGATACAACATGAGAGATTGAAAGAATTTACAACTAACCTAGATGATCTACAGATATTTCAAAATAGCCCTATTACAATAACTAAAGATTCAATCGAAAAACAATATAAAAAAATATTGCAAAGAAATAGTTCTTTAAAAAAGATAAGAATTCATGACTTCAGACATTCACATGCTTCACTGCTAATAAATCAAGGAGAAGATTATCTTGTCGTAAAAGAAAGATTAGGCCATGCATCTATAACTACAACAATAGATACATACTCACATTTGTATCCAAGCAAGCAACAAAAATTAGCGGATAAATTAGATGATTTGTTATAGAATTAGTAATTTTTAGTAACTCAGCATCAAAAATTCAACAAATAAAAGAAAAAGACAAGGTCCGAAAACCTTGTCTTTAATACTATACCGGCGGCCGGGGTCGAACCGGCACGTCCTTGCGGACACTGGATTTTGAGTCCAGCGCGTCTGCCAATTCCGCCACGCCGGCAAAGTATAACTGGGGTAGCTGGATTCGAACCAACGCATGAGGGAGTCAAAGTCCCTTGCCTTACCGCTTGGCTATACCCCAATAATATAAATAGGCGAGTGAGGGGAATCGAACCCCCGAATGTCAGAGCCACAATCTGATGTGTTAACCACTTCACCACACCCGCCATAATTTAAGAAACACGGGCAGTAGGAATTGAACCCACACTGAAGGTTTTGGAGACCTTAGTTCTACCTTTAAACTATGCCCGTTACTATGGAAGGGGAGGGATTCGAACCCCCGAACCCGAAGGAGCGGATTTACAGTCCGCCGCGTTTAGCCTCTTCGCTACCCTTCCTTAATATATATGGCGCGAGACGGAATCGAACCGCCGACACATGGAGCTTCAATCCATTGCTCTACCAACTGAGCTACCGAGCCAAAATTGCGGGAGCAGGATTTGAACCTACGACCTTCGGGTTATGAGCCCGACGAGCTACCGAGCTGCTCCATCCCGCGTTAATAATAAAGGAGGATGTGGGATTCGAACCCACGCACGCTTTTACACGCCTGACGGTTTTCAAGACCGTTCCCTTCAGCCGGACTTGGGTAATCCTCCAATAATAGTCCGTACGGGATTCGAACCCGTGTTACCGCCGTGAAAAGGCGGTGTCTTAACCCCTTGACCAACGGACCATATTCTTAAATGGGCACGAGTGGACTCGAACCACCGACCTCACGCTTATCAGGCGTGCGCTCTAACCACCTGAGCTACGCGCCCAAGTTAAAAAACTTGGTAATGAACAAAGTTCAAAGCGGGTGACGAGAATCGAACTCGCGACAACAGCTTGGAAGGCTGTAGTTTTACCACTAAACTACACCCGCTAAAATGGGAGTTAACGGGATCGAACCGCTGACCCTCTGCTTGTAAGGCAGATGCTCTCCCAGCTGAGCTAAACTCCCTTTAGCTAAGCGACTTCCTTATCTCACAGGGGGCAACCCCCAACTACTTCCGG
>NZ_JASHFI010000012.1:0-77458 GCF_047460875.1 Streptococcus infantis
CTGAAAACAAACCGAGAGTTGACATCCAAAATGAAGAAATTCCATTCACAACCATCACTCGCGAAACTAATCAATTACCTAAAGGACAATCTCGTATCGTGACTGAAGGTGTAAACGGTCGTCGTAGCCATTTCTACTCTGTGACTACTGCTACGAATGGATCTGAAGTTAAAACATTGGTTACTAGTGTTGTCGCTCAAGAACCAGTCGCTCAAGTGATCGAAGTTGGCAACCCTGTCACTCACCTTGGTGATGAAAAAGGACAAGCTACTATTGCTGAAAACAAACCAAGAGTTGACATCCAAAATGAAGAAATTCCATTTACAACCATCACTCGTGAAACTAATCAATTACCTAAAGGACAATCTCGTATCGTGACTGAAGGTGTAAACGGTCGTCGTAGTCATTTCTATTCTGTAACTACGGCTGCAGACGGAACTGAAGTTAGAACATTGGTTACAAGTGTCGTAGCGCAAGAACCTGTCGCTCAAGTGATTGAAGTGGGGAACCCTGTCACTCATGTTGGTGATGAACATGGGCAAGCTGCTATCGCCGAAGAAAAACCAACACTAGAAATCCCAAGCGAGCCAGCTCCAGCAACTGTTCCTGCTGAGGAAAACAAAGCTCTTCCTCAAGGTCCAGCTCCTGTAGCAAAAGAGAAAAAACTGCCTGAGACAGGAACTCAAGGTTCAGAATGGTTAATTGCTACTGGCCTTATGTCAGCTCTCACAGCTTACGGACTTAGCAAGAAAAAAGATTAAAGATGAATCTTTTGATATAAGATAAAAAGCGGGACTTAAGTCTCGCTTTTTTGTGTTGAATATAAGTACTGTTTTACTTGTGAATCTATCACAGCATATTAGTCACCGAGTCCGAGGCGGTCAAAGATATCATCCACTCGTTTGGTGTAGTAAGTTGGGTTGAAGATTTCGTCGATTTCTTCTTGAGTGAGGCGTGAAGTTACTTCTGGGTCTGCTTCAAGAAGTGGTTTGAAGTCGACTTGGTTATCCCATGATTGGGCAGTCTTTGGTTGAACAAGATCGTAAGCTTGCTCACGAGTCATGCCTTTTTCAATCAAGGTAAGCATCGCACGTTGACTGAAGATAAGACCAAATGTAGAGTTCATGTTGCGAATCATGTTTTCAGGGAAAACCGTCAAGTTCTTAACAATATTTCCAAAACGGTTGAGCATGTAGTCAATCAAGATGGTCGTATCTGGTGTGATGATACGCTCAGCAGACGAGTGAGAGATATCACGCTCGTGCCAGAGAGCAACATTCTCATAGGCCGTAATCATGTGACCACGGATAACACGCGCAAGACCTGTCATATTTTCAGAACCGATAGGGTTACGTTTGTGAGGCATTGCTGAAGAACCTTTTTGACCTTTAGCAAAGAACTCTTCCACTTCACGTTGTTCAGATTTTTGCAGACCACGGATTTCAGTCGCCATACGCTCGATAGAAGTTGCGATGCTAGCAAGAACTGCAAAGTACTCAGCGTGAAGGTCACGAGGAAGGACCTGTGTAGAGATTTCTTGAGCACGGATACCCAATTTGTCGCAGACGTATTTTTCAACGAATGGTGGGATATTGGCAAAGTTCCCAACTGCACCAGAAATTTTACCAGCCTCAACACCAGCAGCCGCATGCTCGAAACGCTCGATGTTGCGTTTCATTTCGCTATACCAAGTTGCCAATTTAAGACCAAAAGTTGTCGGCTCAGCGTGCACACCGTGGGTACGACCCATCATGATAGTGAACTTGTGCTCCTTAGCCTTGTCAGCGATGATGTTAGTGAAGTTTTCAAGATCCTTGCGGATGATGTCGTTGGCTTGTTTGTAGAGGTAACCATAGGCAGTATCCACCACGTCGGTAGAAGTCAAACCATAGTGGACCCACTTACGCTCTTCACCAAGAGTCTCAGAAACCGCACGTGTGAAGGCCACCACATCGTGACGAGTCTCCTGCTCGATCTCCAAAATACGGTCGATGTCAAAGTCCGCTTTTTCACGAATCAAAGCCACATCTTCCTTAGGGATTTCCCCCAACTCAGCCCATGCCTCGTCAGCCAAGATTTCCACCTCAAGCCAAGCACGGTATTTATTTTCTTCACTCCAAATGTTCGCCATTTCAGGGCGACTATATCTTTCAATCATGTTGTTTATTTTTCCTTTCTTTTGATGTTTCACATCAGTTAGCAAGCGGCAATCACTTTAGTCAAATTCTTCTTTCCCAATCCACACAGATGGATAGTGATCGAGTGTATTCAAATCCGTATCCAGTGGGACATCATAGATAGCTAAATAGTTTTCAGGATATTGTGCAACTAGCTCTTCATACTTAGCTTTCACCTTTTCGTGATCACTACTAGCATACAAGACTTCGACGACTGCTCCAGTCTTATCTTTTTCAACAAATGCGTTGACGATGAGTTGAATCATAAAAATTGATCAAGTCCGTAGCCCGTATTCAGTTAAGCGGATACGATACCCTTGTTCCTTTCTAGTATTTATATTTATCAGAAATAGCTCTAGAGATATGTTCAATATCTGGATAAATAAATCCCTCATCAATTCCAAATATTCTTAATTGTTCAAGGATTTCTTGTTTTTTTTCTTTTGGAATTACCAATTCATACTCTAACCTAATTGATTGTTGTATTGATTCATCTATTTTTTCCTGCATATTCTCAAAACTTATCCCTTTAGAAGAAATATACCCTGGAATAATAAATGCACCACTTTGATGTTTTATTCTCTCATTTATCTTTGCTGGCTTTACAATATAGCTTTTCTGAATATCTTCAAAAATTGCAACTGGGAACTTTAAAATTTCATTTCGACCCGAGTTCTGATTTAGTTGCTCCAAAAACGGTGTGAGCAACCTTTCTATATTGGACAATAGATATTTTTGATAATGTTCGATCTTTAAATTTTGTTTTCCTTGTCCGCCTAAATAACTTAAATAAGGATCATCTTGTAAAAATGGCTCTAATAATTTTACGATTTGATTTTCTGCTTCGTCTTCCGAAACAGTTATCGTTTTATCCCCATTTTTTATATTAAGAACCTTAAATGGTATTTTAAACCGGTCTTCTCCAAACTTTTCAATATTAGCTGATACAGTCTCACTATTAAACTCCTCTGTCAATTTCTGGATAATATCAGTAATGGTAAAACTCCGTGAAAAAATTCTAGGCCTTACTTCTTCAGGGAATTCCGACATAAGAGCCCTTAGGAACTCTATAAACTCATCTATTTGTGAACGAGGAATAAAATTCAATGCAGTCATTATAGATATCGTATGTCCAAAATAATATTTTTCATTATCAGTTAATGTTGTATATACATATAATTTACCATCACTTTCGTGATTCCCGCTACAAGCAAAAAATAGACCGACTAATGCATTCGTACTAACATCTAGAATACTTGTAACTGCGCCATAATGTTGAACTTCAACAATCCATTCAAATAATTTAGTTCCAAAAGAAGTTATAGGCCATCCCAATTCCTGAAAAATTTCAAAATAATAATCCTTAGTCCCATCTTCCACCAACGTCCTAAACATTGGTTTTTCCGCCTCTAGCTTGTTGTTTTTTTTCTCAGATCTAAAAATTCCTGGTAGTCTTTTAGGATAACACTCGCTTTCTCCCCTAAAAAATATCGTCTTTTTTTGTCCATCTTGAGTTTTTGTTGAAATTTCATTAATAAATACTGTATATTCTTCTAGAGAATTTATGGGCTTCCCTATCGTTACCATTGTTTCCTCACTTTTAAATTTCGATAAACATTTTGTTATTATATTTCTAATCACCTAAAAATCAATCCCTTTCCAGCAGTGGTTGTCTGGCTTCTCTTGTCGATTTTCGCCTGCGACAAGCCTAGTCAACCTTGCAGGGGTAGGGGTAAGACGACGGACCTTATAACTGGGGTCCTGTCTTACTCCCCAAACTCTTCAACCTTATCCGGTTCATCACTAAACAAGGTCACATGTCCCATTTTGCGGTTGTGCTTTGCTTCTAGTTTACCATATAAGTGGAGGTGAGCGCTTGGATTTTCTGTCACATATGTTTCAGCAGCCTCGACGTGTTGGCCGAGAACATTGAGCATGACAGCAGGGGCATGAAGTTTGATGGCTGGCAATGGTGCTCCGAGAACACCCAAGATGTGCGTGTCAAACTGGGAGAAGTCGCAGGCTTCAATCGAATAATGTCCTGAATTGTGCGGTCGCGGCGCGATTTCGTTGACAATGATGTCATCAGCCGTCGCAAACATTTCCACGCAAAGAGTTCCAGACAAGTTAAGCTGTTCTGCGATTCGCACTGCCATGGCTTTGGCTTTTTCAGCTAGACTTTCTGAAATGCGAGCAGGCACAATGGTTTTTGAAAGAATGTTGTTGCGGTGGATATTTTCCTGAACTGGGAAGACTGTCACGTCCTTGCCATTCCCAGACACGATGACAGAAATCTCAAGATCAAAGTTGACGAATTCTTCCAAGACGCAGTCTGCAGAATCAGCCAGCACATAGGCTTCTTCCAGGTCTGCTTCTGAACGAATAACCTTTTGACCATGGCCGTCGTAACCACCGGTCGCCGTCTTGAGGACATAATTTTTCGAGAAATCGATATCTGCCAAATCTTGGCTTGAGGTCACGACCTTGTAAGGAGCCACAGTGACTTGGGCCTTGTTGGAAAGAAAGTCCTTCTCAAAAATGCGATTTTGGGAAATGCGGAGTAGGTCTGTTCCTTGTGGAAGCTGGCCTTCTTTGATAACGGCATCCAAACCATCAGCATCGACATTTTCAAATTCATAAGTGAGAACATCACAGCGATCTGCCAACTGACGAAGGGCATCCACATCGTCATAAGGGGCCACGATGATTTCTGCCACACGGGAGGCTGGACAATCAGCTGCTGGGTCCAAGGCGATAACCTTGTATCCCATGTAGACAGCTGAGATCGCCATCATCTGACCGAGCTGGCCACCACCGATGATGCCAATGGTTTTAGTTGAGCTCATTTGTAGACTCCTCTGCAATTTTTCCTTGTTCTTCAGCGAAATCTGCTAACGCTGTCGCAATAGCCTGGTCCTCTACTGAAAGAAGACGGAGGGCAAAAAGGGCTGCGTTAGTCGCACCTGCTTCACCGATCGCCATGGTTGCGACTGGTACCCCACCTGGCATCTGAACGATAGAATAGAGTGAATCCACACCGCTAAGGGCACGAGATTTGACGGGCACACCAATGACTGGAAGTGTAGTCTTAGCAGCGACCATCCCTGGCAAGTGAGCTGCACCACCTGCACCTGCGATGATGATCTTAATGCCACGACTACGTGCTTCTTCGGCATGTTTGAACATGAGGTCCGGTGTACGGTGTGCGGAAACAACTTTCTTTTCATAAGCAACGCCGAAGTTATCGAGGACTTCAGCCGCTTTTTGCATGGTTGCCCAGTCGGATTTTGAGCCCATGATGATGGAAATTGCTGGTTTCATTTCTTCTCCTTTTTCTTCCTTTCAACAATCACCTTAGGTTGTGAGGGACAGAAGCAAACCTTAGGTTTCATTCCTAAACTTTGAGCCTAGGGTCTCAAAGTTTTCCCCGACCAGAACATTCACTGTTCTGGTCTTTTCACCACGGTGACCATTATCGTATTTGGCGACTTCGTCGCGTTATTCTTATATCTTTACTTAATAGCCTTGCTTCCTATATCAGTTCGGTAGAAGAGGCCTTCTGTGTTTTGTTTGTTGAGTTCCTTGTAGATAATGTTTTGGCCGTCTTTGACGGTATCTGCTGTTGTGACTAGCATGTAGACACGTCCTCCGTTTGAGAGGAGGTCTTGACCATTTTCAGCGAATTTCGCTCCAGCATAGTAGGTGATGATGTCACCTTCTGTCTTAGCTGGAAGCTTGACACCCTTCTCATAAGCGAGTGGATAGCCGTTTGAGGCTACAACCACACCAAGTGTCACACCCTTGTCCATCCAAGTGATGGCTGGCTCTTTGCTATCCAAAATGTCAGTGATATTTTGCGCAAAGTCAGATGTCAAACGAGGCAGGATAATCTGAGTTTCAGGATCTCCAAAACGAGCGTTGAACTCGATAACCTTAGGTCCGTCTACTGTCAAGATAAGCCCCGCGTAAAGGACACCAAGATACGGACGACCTTCTTTGATCATCCCTTCAAGAACTGGCTTGACAATAGTCTCAACCGCCGTATCAACCACGCTCTGTGGCAAGTGAGGAACTGGCGCATAGGCACCCATCCCACCAGTGTTAGGACCCTTGTCGCCATCATAAGCACGTTTGTGGTCCTGAGCCGTTGGCATGATGTAGAACTTTTCCCCATTGACAAAGGCAAAGAGAGAGAACTCTTCCCCGTCAAGGAATTCCTCGATGACCACACGCGCACCTGAATCACCGAATTTATTGTCCAAAAGCATCTCGTGAGCAGCTTCGACGGCTTGCTCAACTGTCTCCGCAACGACGACACCTTTCCCAAGGGCCAAACCGTCTGCCTTGACAACGATTGGAGCGCCTTTTCCCTCGATGTAGGCCTTGGCTTCCTCGAAATCTGAAAATGTGCCATAGGCTGCTGTCGGAACATCGTATTTGACCATGATTTCCTTGGCGAAATCCTTAGACCACTCCAGCTCAGCCGCAGCCTTTTTCGGACCAAAGGCTTTGAGACCAGCTGCATTGAAATCATCCACAATACCAGCTGCAAGGGCATCATCTGGACCGATAAAGGTCCAAGCAATGTCATTTGCTTTTGCGAAGTCAATCAGCTTAGAATGTTCGGAAATAGAGATATTTACCAATTCCAGACCATCTAAGGTCATCCCGTCATTCCCAGGAGCCACAAAGACTTTTTCAACGTCTTTTGACTCAAGCAACTTCTTAGCAATCGCATGTTCACGACCACCCGATCCAACAACTAACAGCTTCATAATTCATTTCCTCAAAAATACTAATTTAATCTAGATTTGAGCACACACTCAATTAATAACTTCTACTCAAAAATACCTAATGATTAATACGAATATCATTTTCTTTTAAGTATTTCCTACATTTTTTGTATTGCTCTATATAGTAACCATTATTTACTTCTTGATACGTTAAACAATCAACCCCATCTAAAATTTCTAAAGTAGCTTCCGATTTTGACAAATTTTTGTAAATTAGCATAAGCAAATGATAAGAACCATCGACTCCTAAAAACAAAATAAACACAAAAGCTGCGTCCCTTTCTGGAGCATTTGCTCTTAGACTATTTGGCCCTATAATCACTTTCTTTTGAATACTGGAAGGTTTTAAACCATTAATTTTATTATTTAAATGAATATGAATAGCCTCAACTGTTTCAAAATAAGGATACTCTTTTTTGTTATCGTAAGAAACATTATCTAGATATGGATATGGAATAATCATATAGTCCCTTTGAATAGAACCTGAATTTACAAATACTCTTAATTGAGGAAGTTTTAGTTTTTTCTTCAAACCACTCACAGAAACTTTCGCTTCTCGATAGCCTTCGATTTCCCATGATAATGATAGAGGAGCTCTATGATCACTTTTTCTCCCGTTTATCCATTGCAAATACCCCAGCAATACACTTAATGCAAATGCTAATGAACTAATCACTAAAGAAAGATTAATATTATTAAATTCCTGTGATATCTGACTAAATACACTAAATTTCCACGCTAATAAGCTTATTGCTAATAATAAAATTATCAACACAAAAATTTTTATTTTTTTATTCATTATGAAATCTTCCCTTTTATTTTCTTAATGTCTAAAATGTCTGACTCCTGTAAAGACCATAGTCAAGCCATATTTATCAGCCGCTTCAATAGACTCTTGGTCACGGACGGATCCACCAGGCTGGATGATGGCCTTGATGCCTGCTTTTGCGATTTCTTCCACATTATCCGCAAATGGGAAGAAAGCATCTGAAGCAAGGACAGCGCCGTCAAGACGGTCTTTTGCTTGATCAATAGCAATACGGACGGAAGCCACACGATTGGTTTGACCAGGGCCAACACCAAGTGTCATGTGGTCATTAGTCACAATGATTCCATTTGATTTGACATACTTGATAGCTTTCCAAGCAAACTCAAGGGCAGTCGCCTCTGTCTCCGTTGGTTGGCGTTTAGTCACCACTTGCCAGTCAGCTGGGCTTTCTTTGATCACGTCTTGGTTTTGAACGAGGAGTCCACCGACAACACCTGTGTATTCCGCTTCCACTTCACTAGCATCTTGAGCGTCAAATGGCAACTCCAGGATTCGCAAGTTTTTCTTTTTGTTGGTCAAAATAGCTAGCGCTTCATCCGTATAGCTTGGTGCAATGATGATTTCAAGGAAGACACCATGCATTTTTTGAGCTGTCGCAGCATCCACCTCACGGTTGAGAACGACAATTCCACCAAAAATAGACACTGGGTCAGACTCATAAGCGTAGTCCCAAGCAGTCTCGATGTCATCAGCTTGACCAATCCCACATGGGTTCATGTGTTTGAGAGCTACAACCGTTGGACGTTCTTTGAAATCGCGGATAATACGGATAGCAGCATCAGCATCGCGGATATTGTTAAAGGACAATTCCTTACCGTTGAGCTGTTTCGCTGATGCAATCGAGTAATCCGTTGGCAAGGCTTTTTGGTAGAAGTCTGCGTCTTGTTGAGGGTTTTCACCGTAACGCATTGGTTGTTTAAGGTCATAAGTTAGAGTGAGTTTTTCAGGTTTTGCTTCCCCCACTTGAGCTGTGAAGTATTCTGCAATCAAGGCGTCATAAGCCGCTGTGTGACGAAATACTTTGGATGCCAACCGTTGACGAGTTTCATAAGAGGTTTCGCCGTTTGCTGCCAATTCGTCAAGAACAACAGCATAGTCAGCAGGATCTACCAAAACTGTTACGCTAGCGTGGTTTTTAGCTGCTGAACGAAGCATAGATGGCCCACCGATATCGATGTTCTCCACCGCGTTAGCGTAGGTCACATCTGGTTTAAGAATGGTTTCCTTGAATGGGTAAAGGTTGACCACAACAAGATCGATCAACTCAATCTTGTTGTCCTTAGCAGCCTCTAGGTGACTATCCAAGTCACGACGAGCAAGAAGCCCTCCGTGGATATTTGGGTGGAGGGTCTTCACACGACCGTCCATCATCTCTGGAAAACCAGTCACATCGTCGATAGCAATAGTCTCCACCCCAGCATTATCAAGGGCAACTTTAGTGCCCCCAGTTGAGATGATGTCCCAACCGAGTTTTTTGAGTTCTTGGGCAAATTCAACAATGCCCGCTTTATCTGAAACACTGATTAAGGCCTTTTTCGTCATTCTATTCCTCTTTCTTTAGATCCAAGCGCATAGCGACTTCGTTATTTTCTTCTATAAATCCTGTTTCCTGAAAACCCAGACTAGTCAACAGGTACTTCATTTTTTCATTTCCAACTACATAATCTGCTATAATATGATTGCAACCTCTATCCATCTGAGCCTCTTTGATCAGAACTTGCAAGGCTTTTCGTCCATAACCTTTTCCTTGGTACTGCTGGCCAATCATTATCCGCCAGATAAAATATTCTGCCTCATCCTTATCTATTTCCAACAGTAGAAAACCAACTACTAGCTCATTCCAATAGATTGCCATTGGAAACACATCCCCATTCTCTCGGTAGAGCCATGCGTCAGCTAAAGAACGCACATTGGGAGCTACAAAACGCGCTCGTTCATCAGCATCAGATATTTTCAAATCCAGCACTGCCTGAAAACTGCTCTCATCTACTAATTTCAGATTAATCATTTTTTCTCCTTTTGAATAAATAGGATTTTGAGGTGATTAAAGACTAATCTAACTCATATAAAAGGTAGTTATCAAAATTTATGATTCCTTTGAGGTAATCTCGGTCTTCTTTAGACAACTCAAATTCTGGAAAAGTCGCAATTAAACTGGACAAATAAAAATAATTCGGGTGCCTACGATAAGAAAAACCTGCTTGACCGAATTTCCCTTGACAAAAATCATAGGTAAGTTTTAATTCTTGACTTGTGACACCGTCTAAAATTTTATCTAACTCTGAAAGCTGACTTTTATCAGTATTTTCTATCATAGCTTTCACTGTATTTACTAAAACAAAAAGAAAATCATTAGTATTATCCAGTAGAATTGGTCTGTTAGATAACTTATTCTTTAACTCCATATAGTATTGGTCCATAATCATTTCTTCCTCTCCACTCCCAAATGTTCCAAGACTTCTGGATAAAGTTTGTACTCTGTTTCGTGGATGCGAGTTTCGAAAGTATCAAGGGTATCACCTTCAAGGCGTGGCACACGGACTTGTTTGATAACCTTACCGGTATCAACACCAGAGTCCACCCAGTGAATGGTCACACCGCTCTCAGCAACACCTGCATTCCAAGCATCCTCAATACCATGAGCGCCTGGAAATTCAGGGAGATAAGCTGGGTGAATATTGATGATGCGACCTTCATAAGCCGCTAACAAGGTTGGACCAACGATTTTCATATAGCCTGCGAGACAAACCAAGTCAATCTGGTGCTCATCTAAGAGTTCGACGATGGCTCCTTCATAGTCTGCCTTGCTCTCAAACTCCTTGAGTTCAAAGGCATAAGATAAAACCCCTAGCTTTTCAGCACGTTCTAGAACGTAGGCATCCCGGTGATCTGAAAAGACAAATTCTACTGGAAATTGTTCCGCAATCACCTGAAAGTTTGAACCATTTCCAGAAGCAAAAACAGCAATTTTTTTAGCCATTATTTTATCACCACACTTGTATCTGTCTTCTTGACAATCCGACCGATTTCATAAACTGGTTCGTCAAGAAGTTCTTTGACACGTTCCACATTTTCTGGTTTCACCGCAAGCATGAGACCAATACCCATGTTGAAGATTTCAAACATTTCTTCGTGTTTGATTTGACCATATTTTTCAAGGGCTTTGAAAATTGGAAGGACCGGAACCTTGCTTTCATCAATTTCAGCAGCCAAGTCATCAGCGAACATACGTGGTACATTTTCGATGAACCCACCACCTGTGATGTGGGCAATCCCGTTAACCAATTCTTTTTTGATGAGTGGCAATGTTGCTTTGACGTAGATACGAGTTGGTTCCAAAAGAACGTCTTTAAGTTTTTTGCCTTCCAATTCTGGGAGGACTTCTTCACCTGTATAGTCCGCAAAGACACGACGCACAAGTGAGTAACCATTTGAATGGATTCCGCTTGAAGCAAGTCCCAAAATCACATCCCCTTCAGCTACTTTTGAACCGTCGATGATTTGAGATTTTTCTGCAACACCGACAGCAAACCCAGCCAAATCATAGTCATCTTCACCATACATACCAGGCATTTCAGCAGTTTCCCCACCGATAAGGGCCGCACCGGCTTGTACACAACCTTCTGCAACACCTGCAACGACTTGTTCCAATTTAGCTGGTTCATTTTTACCAGTTGCGACGTAGTCGAGGAAGTATAGAGGCTCCGCACCTGCAGCGATGATATCGTTGACGCACATGGCCACACAGTCTTGTCCGATGGTATCGTGCTTGTCGTACTTAATAGCCAGCATGAGTTTAGTACCAACACCATCTGTACCTGAGATCAAAACGGGCTCTTTGACACCTGTTTTTGAAAGGTCGAAC
Source organism: Streptococcus infantis (assembly GCF_047460875.1). Lineage (GTDB taxonomy): Bacteria > Bacillota > Bacilli > Lactobacillales > Streptococcaceae > Streptococcus > Streptococcus infantis_AA. The sequence continues at coordinate 11,665 of NZ_JASHFI010000012.1, forward strand.
ATACCACCGAAGCCACCGAGAGCTCCCATAACACCTGCACGTTCCGTACGTGCCACGTGTTTTTTGATACGTTCTACAACTTCATAACCCGCTTCAACGTCCACACCAGATTGAGCGTATGCATTTTTAGACATAATCTTTCTCCTTTTCCTTTTCATTCCAAGTTTCAATAAATACCTTTTCAAATTCATCTATTTGTTGAAGATTTTCTAATAGAAAGTCAATGAGTGTTTGAGTTGCTTCAGATAACAACAAGTTTTCATCTGAAGCATCAAAATTTAGAAATTTATTAGAAGTATTAAAACCATATTTACTATATTTGTCAAATGTCAAAAGTTTAAATTTCCGAGACTGTATGTCTGTTAAATTTTTTTTAGATATTGATAAATAAACATCTGTCTGAAAATTACTATATGTTATCTCATAAAAATAGGCTGAACCAGTAGACCATTCTGTATTTTCCTCTTTAACAACATTGTCAATAAAATTATCTAACCGTCTTGTTCTAAAACGTAAAAAAGTTTTTGAACAATATTTTTCATCGAAAATTAAATTTCCCTGTTCATTTAGATAATTTAAAACACCGACTAATTTTTCACGAAGCATCTGCGTATCAGGTCTGTTTTCAAAAATAAGATCTAAAACTTCTTTATATTTAAAATAAATTTCAGCACTTAACTCTTTCAACTCTATATCATTCAAAATATTTCTCCTAATATTATCATTGTACTCTTTAAGGATGTAAGAAACTTTCTCATTATCAATCTCATCCACATACAATTCTTCTAGTATATCTGAAATATCTTGATATGAAAGTAAACTCCAAAATTGCCTTTCCTCAACATCAGCATCTATCGGTGCATCTCCATTTGGTGTCAGATAAATATATATATTACGATAACCAGCATAAGAATTTTCAATAAATTTTCTATATTTTCTCAACTGATTGTCATGGTCGGAGGTGAAAGTTTTATTTTCAATAACTAAATTTATTCGATGTTCTTTATTTGTATACAGAACATCAATATTATTTTTACTTTCTCTATATACTTCTGCTTTTGAGAAATCTTTCAATATTATTTCAGTTGGTTTAATTGTTGCAAAAGATAGATTATTATCAAACACTTTCATCAATATTTTTTTGAAAAACTTATCTTCCAATTTATGACTTTCTCTGGGATCAAGCAACCAAGCTAATACCCGACTATGACGAATTTCAGCACTAGTTATCCCTAAAATTTCAAAAATATTAACTCCCGTTAACCATCTTGAAAAATCTTTTTCCGAATTTTTTTCAAGGTACAGCAGAAATTCAGTAATTTTATTTTCTATTTTCACCACTAACCCTTTTCTAATAGAATGAAGTTTTTTCTTCCAAACTTCTACGATAGTCTTCTTCATAGTCGTAGAGAGGCGTTGGGTAGTCACCGTCAAAATAAGCGACACAGAGACCACCATTTGGCGCATCTGTTTCAATCCCAATAGAGTCAATCAAGCCATCAATCGAAAGATAAGTCAGGCTATCCGCACCAATGATTTGGCAAGTTTCCTCGACGGTATGATTAGCCGCAATCAACTCCTGGCGTGTCTGGATATCAATCCCGTAGAAACATGGATAGGCAAGAGCAGGACTACCAATGGCAACGTGCACTTCTGACGCCCCCGCTTCTTTCAAAAGTTGGACAATACGACGAGATGTTGTTCCACGTACAATTGAGTCATCAATCATGACCACACGTTTGCCTTTAACGACACCAGATACGGCAGAGAGTTTCATACGAACTCCTTGCTCGCGCAATTCTTGAGTTGGTTGGATGAAGGTCCGTTGCGTATATTGGTTCTTGATGAGCCCCATTTCATTTGGCAAACCTGATTCTTCAGCAAATCCCATCGCTGCGCTGAGTGAGGAATTTGGTACACCAACTACGATATCGGCTTCATGCTTGAATTCACGTGCCAATTGAGCTCCCATTCTCTTACGAGCCGTATGGACATTGACACCGTGGATGTTGGAGTCGGGACGGGCAAAGTAGATATACTCCATGGAACAGATAGCAAGCTGAGTATCGTTTGTATAGCTGTCATACTGGATACCATTATCATCAATAATAACAATCTCGCCTGGTTTCACGTCGCGAATCCACTCAGCACCGATTACTTCGAAAGCACAGGTTTCAGATGAAACCACAACTGCTCCATTGGCCATTTTCCCGATTGATAGAGGACGAAAACCGTTTGGATCAAGGGCTGCAATTAACTTATCTTCAAACATCAAGAGATAAGCAAAACCACCTTTAACAAGACTGAGCGCTTCCTTAATTTTACCCATCAGGCTTGGATTGTGGCTACGGCGAATCAAGTGAGCCAAGATTTCTGAATCAGAAGTCGAGCTAAAGATTGCCCCTCTTTGTTCCAATTCTTGCTTGAGCGATTCTGCATTGGTCAGATTCCCATTATGAGCCAAACCAAACTGCATGTCATGAAAGCGGAAGAGGAAAGGTTGGATATTGTCTACAGAAGCTTCTCCCGCAGTCGCATACCGCACGTGTCCAATCGCTCCAGTCCCTGTCAATTTATCCAAATTAGCAGGATTTTTGAAGACTTCTGATAAAAGCCCCATATCACGATGACGCTTCAATTGTCCATGGTCATTGGAGAGGATTCCCGCCCCCTCCTGACCACGGTGCTGAAGACTATGGAGTCCAAAGTAGGTCAACTTGGCAGCATCTGGGTGCCCCCAGATACCAAAAACACCACATTCTTCATTAAGAGATTTTACTTCGTATGTCATTTTATATACCTTTTATTTTCCAGTAAAGTATTTCACCGCTGACGCAAAGAGGTGTTGGTCTTTATTTCCTGGAATATTTTGGAAGAGACCGTCTTCGAAACGTTCTGAGTGCCCCATCTTCCCAATAATTTGACCGTTCTTACTTGTAATACCTTCGATCGCATTAACAGAACCATTTGGATTGTATTTAGAATCCATGCTTGGTTTACCATCAAAGTCAACGTATTGGGTAAAGATTTGACCATTGTCACGAAGCTCTGCGAATTCCTCAGCTGTTACGACAAATTTACCTTCACCGTGTGATACTGGGATGGCATGGATGTCACCAACTTCTACTCCAGCAAGCCATGGTGAGTTCGTGTTGGCAATTCGTGTTTCAACCATCTTAGCCACGTGTTGATTGGCATCATTGTAGAAGAGGGTTGGACTCGTGCTGCTTGCATCTTCAAAGTTACCGTATGGAAGAAGGCCTGATTTGACAAGAGCTTGGAACCCGTTACAAATACCGATGATCAAACCACCTCGTTCAATGAAGCCATCAATGGCTACACGTACTTTTTCATTGAGCAAGATGTTGACGATAAATTTAGCTGATCCATCTGGTTCATCCGCTGCTGAGAAACCACCTACAAAGAAGATAATGTTGGCTTTTTCAATGTTGTCAACCATGGTGTCAACAGATTTGACAATCGCTTCTTCATTAAGTGTGACAAATGGTACCAAGTTGACTTTTGCACCTTCTTTTTCAAAGGCCTTAGCTGAATCGTACTCAGAGTTAGTACCTGGGAATACTGGGATGTAAACCACCGGTGTATCAACCGTTTCTTTAGCTTTGATGACAGCATCTGATGCTACAGCAGGCACTTCTTCCAATTCTTTTGCTTGCGCAAATTCTGTTGGGTAAACCTCTTCCAATTTACCTTGGAAGGCACTGTCAAGTTTGTGTCCATCAAGGGTTACACCATTGACAACCAGTGTAAAGTCCGTTGCTGTTTGTCCGATCTTGGCAACACCAGCAATTTCTTCCGGAGATGTAAAAACGAATCCTCCCAATTGAGCTGTCAAAGAACTTTCAAGTTCAGACAAGGTTACCTCTGAACCGATATGATTTCCAAAAGTAGCAAGTGCTAAACTTTCAACCACACCGCCGTATTTAACAGCTGATGCAGATGTCACTTTGTGAGCCTTTTGAAGAGCTTCAAATTGAGTAAAGTTAGATTTAATAAGATCGAAATCAATTTCTTGTGCCAAAGCTTGACCAGGAATGTAGTAAATATTTTCACCAGCAGCTTTAAATTCTGGAGAAAGAACCTTACGACTATCTGCAGTTGTAACACCAAAAGCAACCAAGGTTGGTGGTACTGTCAATTCTTCAAAGGTACCAGACATAGAGTCTTTACCACCGATAGATGGCAAACCAAGTTGAATCTGAGCTTCGATTGATCCAAGAAGAGCAGCTACTGGTTGACCAAAACGCTCTGCTTGTTTATCCATACGCTCGAAGTATTCTTGATAAGAGAAACGAGCCTTAGACCAGTTGGCACCAGCAGCAACCAAACGAGCAGTTACTTCGATGACCGCATAAGCCGCACCATGATATGGAGACCATTCTGCTACATAAGGGTTGAATCCTTGCGCCATGACAGAAGCAGTTGTAGTCACGCCATGTTGGACTGGCAATTTCTGTACAGAAGCTTCCGTTGGTGTGATTTGATAGCGACCACCAAGTGGGTGATTGACTGTTGAACGTCCAACTGAGCTATCAAAGATGGTTTGTAACCCTTTTTGACTGGCATGGTTAAGGTCAGCCAAGACTTCAAGAGTATCCGCTTCAAGGGTTTCAGCAGATGTTTGACGTTCTTCTGGAAGCTTGACATCCTTGTCAACCACCTTAGCATCTACAACCACACGTACACCGTTTGTATCAAGGAAACGACGTTCCAAATCAACGATGGTTTCACCATTCCAGTGCATGACAAGGTTTGGTTTTTCAGTTACTGTCGCTACGACAACAGCATCAATATTTTCTTTGTTACATGCTGCAACGAAGGCGTCTACATCTTCTGGACGAACCACTACAGCCATCCGTTCCTGAGATTCAGAGATGGCAATTTCGGTACCGTTCAAACCTTGGTATTTCAATGGCACTTTATCTAGATCAATTTCAAGACCATCTGCCAATTCACCGATAGCCACACAGACACCACCAGCACCAAAGTCATTTGATTTCTTGATCAGACGAGTCACATCTCCATTACGGAAAAGACGTTGAATCTTACGTTCTTCGATGGCATTCCCTTTTTGGACCTCAGCACCAGCTGTTTCAACAGATTCAACGGTTTGAACCTTAGAAGAACCTGTCGCACCACCGACACCGTCACGTCCAGTCTTACCACCGAGCAAGATAATCACATCGCCAGCTTCAGGCTTTTCACGGACAACATTTTCCTTAGGAGCCGCACCGACAACTGCACCTAGCTCCATACGCTTAGCAACGAAACCTGGGTGGAAGTATTCACGAACATAAGTTGTTGCAAGACCAATTTGGTTCCCATATGAAGAATAACCGTGAGCCGCTGTTTTAGAAATCACTTGTTGTGGCAATTTACCAGCACGAGTCGCTGAAATTGGAGCCGTGATATCACCAGCACCTGAGATACGCATGGCTTGATAAACATAGGAACGACCTGACAATGGGTCACGAATGGCACCACCGATACAAGTAGCCGCTCCACCAAATGGTTCGATTTCCGTTGGGTGGTTATGGGTTTCGTTCTTGAACATGAGAAGCCAGGGTTCCTTGACACCATTGACATCCACTTCAATTTCAACTGAGCAGGCATTGATTTCATCAGATACTTCCATGTCATCCAAACGACCATTGGCACGCTCATAACGACCAAAAATAGTCGCCATATCCATCAAGGTTTGAGGTTTTTCTGTACGTCCCAACTCATCACGCATGGCAATATACTTGTCGTAAGTCGCTTGCAATTGTTTTTGGAATTTTGAAGCTGAGAAGTCGATATTCTTCAACTCCGTCTCGAAAGTTGTGTGACGGCAGTGGTCAGACCAATAAGTATCCAAAACCTTAAGCTCCGTCTCAGTTGGTACACGTCCAATGGACTTAAAGTAATCTTGAATGAAGAGAAGGTCATCCACTTCCATGGCCAAGCCTTGCTCAGCCTTATACTGTGCAAAATCTTCTGCCGTATAAGTTTCAAAGAAATCCAAGCTTGGAATGGTCTTGTCAGACTCAGAGAAATCCTGTTTCGCAATACCAACAGTGATATCTTTGAAACGAGAATCCACTGGGTTCAAGAGATAGTTTTTGACAGCTTCCAACTCATTCGCATCAATATCCTTGTTAACCAAGTAAAGTTGTGCTGTGTTCACCGTTACATCATTTGAACTACCAAGCAACAGCAAAGCTTCTTGTGAAGATGCCGCGCGTTGGTCAAATTGACCAGGTAAGCTTTCGATAGCAAAGAAAGCAACTTTCTCAAGATCAGCCTTAACCGTAGCTTCATCCAAAACAGTATCGGTCACTTGCTCAGAGAAGATGTGTTTTTCCGCACGCGCAAACAAGTCCTCTGCCAAATTAAAGACATCATAAACCTGAACAATACGAAGATCATTCAAAGTTTTCAACTGAAGATTATGCTTTAATTCTTTTACTAAAGACTGAGATTTCACACGAAAATCAGCTTTTTTCTCAACGAAAATACGTTTATCCATTTTAGTTCCTTTATTTCTATTCAAATAGGTTATCGAAGACGAAGGGGTTCCGTTCCAAAATGATTACTTCAAGCCCTGCAATTTCTCCAACACAACCTTGTACACATCCGTTAAACTGCCCAAATCTCTACGGAGTGAAAAGGTCTAGTAGACCTTTTCATCCTGAGTCCTTTTACTTGGAAGACGAAGATTTTTCGTTTCAAACAGGTTACTTCAATCCCTGCAATTTTTCTAACACGACCTTATAAACATCCGTTAGACTGCCCAAATCTCTACGGAAAACATCCTTGTCCATATGGTGCCCTTCCGCATCCCAAAGGCGACAGTTATCTGGTGAGAATTCATCAGCTAAGATGATCTTGCCATCCTTATCAAAACCAAATTCCAATTTGAAGTCAATCAATCGAAGACCAATTTGTGCAAACCAATCTTTCAGCAATTCATTGATACGACGCGTTTCTTCCTTGATATAAGCAATTTGCTCATCATTGGCAATATCCAAGAACTTCACATGCTCATCATTGATAAATGGATCATCCAACTCATCATTTTTGTAGTAAAATTCAACGATTGGAGTTTCTAAGTCCAAACCTTCTTCCACGCCAAAACGTTTTGAGAAAGAACCTGCAGTCACGTTACGAAGAACAACCTCCAAAGGAATGATGGTCACCTTCTTATTGAGTTGTTCTGTGTCAGAAATACGTTCGATAAAGTGTGTCGCCACACCAGCCGCATTTAATCTTTCAAAAATAAGAGACGAAATCTGATTATTTAGCACACCTTTACCTTCGATGGTCTCTTTGCGAGCTCCATTCAACATGGTTGCCTGGTCCTTGTAGACCGACTTAATCACATTTTCGTCTTCTGTAGTATAGATATCTTTAGCTTTTCCCGTATAAATAAGTTTACTGGACATTTTCTTGTTCGCCTTTCGCATTACTTTACATCATTCTAACACAACAGACACTAAAAATCAAATATTTCACGAACTATATTTGATGTCATATCTGAAAAAGTACAGAAAAATCGCAAATGATTTTTCATTTGCGATTTTCTAAGATTGATTTGAGTTAAAATGAGAACTTTATTCTTGTTTCAAAAAACGATCAAGATAGTAGCGTAAAAAACTCTTCCTACCTGTAATCATAGTCAAACGACCTTCAAGTCCATAACGAAGTTTTTCTGCTTGTTCAGCATTCAAATCCGTATCTGCCTCTAATTTAAAGAAATTGCCCTTTTCTGTCTGAGTCGCACTGGTATCGATATTGGTAATCTTGGATGTCAACACTAGCTGCTTATTGGCATCCGTTACCGTTGTAAATCGTATCTCATTTCCATGCTTGAGACCAGCCACTTCCTTAGAACTGATATAAGCTGTTAGTTTTGCCTTCCTCTCTTTAGCCAACTGGGGAAAAAGATGAGCAAGGATAGTTCCTTCTGGAATGATGGTAGATCGACTATGCTCAGGATTCAAATGTAGAACACCATCTTCTGTTGCTGTAATCTTCCCCTTCTCTAAAAGATTTCCTTGAATCTTTTTACCCGACTCCGCTTCAAGAATTTTCTGATCCAAGAGCGTTAATTCCTGGCCTACCTTGGCTAGTTGCTGAGATTTTAATGATTCCAACTGACTTCCTAATCCAGATGCATAAGCTTGTTGGGCTCCTGAACCTGCATACTGTACTCGATAACCTGCAAGAGTTGACTCCAGCTGAGTGATTTGAGCATCTAGCTGAGATAAGGCCTGCTGTTTGGCTTCTGATCCCTGCTCTTTTGTTGACTGATAAATCGCATAAGCTGGATGATCACTCTCTAAGTGTCCATCACCCTGAATAGCGGATTTGGCTTGCTGATATTCTTTAATTTTGGACTGGGTTTCACCGATGAGATTGCCTAACTCTGCCTGACTACCACTGGCTGCTGCATTTTGAGATGATATACTAGCATTTTGTTGCTCAACCTGACTCCGCAGACTAGCAGCCTGATTCAGATAATCTAAAAAACTATGCTGATAACCAAATTTGTCTGTTTCTGGAAATTGATCACTTCCTGCTTGAAGACTTGCTTTTAAATACTCCAGTTGAAGCTTCTGATCCTTGAGCATTTCCAACTGACTAGCATAATTTTCTGCCTGAACCGCTTCTACCCCCTCTTGGTATTGAACGAGAAGATCTCCTTGTTTGACAAACTTATTTTCAGCCAAATGATTAGCCACAATCTTGCTATTACTGCTAGACTGAATGGTGGCAATGATACGAGCAGGTTCTACCGTAGCTCCAGCTGTCAAGCTTATCTCCTTTTGTGCAAAGATTGAAAAAACGATTAGGAACAAAAACAAGATAAAACTTGGAAAAATCACATAACTAGAAAAATTATGGTAACGACGATTATAAAACTCCGCACTTTCTAAAAATTCTGATTGCATCTTTTTTCCTCTCTAACTATTCACTAGATGGGCGTAAAATCCACCCTGAGCCAGTAAATCCATATGTGTACCCTCTTCGACAATCTTGCCCTGATCCAAAACGACAACCTTCTCTGTCCGCTCAGCAATGGTCAAGCGGTGAGCAATGAAAATCAAGGTCTTATCCAAAGCCATGAGATTATCGACAATTCGCTTCTCGGTCAAAATATCTAGACTGCTAGTCGCCTCATCCAAGATCAAGACAGGCGCATCGGTCAAGAGAGCACGCGCCAGAGCAATTCTCTGACGTTGACCACCTGAAATGCCCGCTCCATCCGAAGTCAATTCTGTCTGGTAATTCAGTGGCATCCGCTCGATATCCTCCCGAATCTCAGCCAACTCTACTGCTCTCAAAATATCCTCCTGGGTCGTCCCCTCCTTAGCTCCAAGGAGAAGATTCTCCAAAATCGTCCCATTGAAAACATAGGGTTGCTGAGGCAGGTAGTTGATATACTGGCGCAGAGCCTTTTTATCAATCTGATTAAGATTGACACCTCCCAGACTAATCTCCCCCTGACTAGGATCGTAAAAATTAACCATCATCTTAGCCAAGGTCGTCTTACCCGATCCTGAAATCCCTACAAAAGCCACTTTAGAGCCTTGTGGAATGGTTAGATTGATGTCCGACAAGACATCTCGACCATAGCCATATTTGTAGTGAACCTGCTTGAAATCCATATCTCCTTCTAGCAAGCTCAAATCTGAGACTGTTTTCTTTTCCTCAAACTCAGATGCAACCAGATAAACTTCATTGAGACGGTTATTGGCAACCTGCGCTGTCTGAAGCTTGGTTTGCAGATTGATGATATTTTCCAATGGATTGGTAAAGTAAACAAGCAAGGTATTATAGGTAATCAACTGGCCCAAACTCATCTTATTATCCATGACTAGGAGAGCCCCCATCCAGAGAATGACGACATTGAGCAAGAGATGAGCAACTTTTTTCAGAGCCTTTTGCCGACTCTCTGCCCGACTATAGGTAAAGGATTTCTTCAGATAATCCACAAATTCCTTGTCAATTTTTTGGTAACGCTGACTCTCACTGGTCAAGGACTTGATAGTCTCAATACCGTTGATGTCCTCAATGATAGAAGAAGACAGGACTGCATTAGCTTCCATGGTATCCCGATTCATCTTTTCAAAGGGCTTCATAAAGGCAAAGATAATCACTGTATAGATAGGAAGTGCCAATAAAGTCATGAAAAAGAGATTGGTATTTTGTGAAAATAAAACAAGGGAAATCATGACAACCGTTGACACATCTAGGAAAATCGAAAGGATGGTCGAAGCCAGCGCATCGATAATACTGTTAGCATCCGTGAAACGAGATACGATTTCCCCTGTCCTGCGTGTCGCAAAGAAGGACATAGGCAGATGAAAAACATGCTTGATATAGGACAAAATCACGTCAATCGACAAGCGTTGCCCCAAAATAAGCAAGAGATACTCCTGAGCGTAGGACAAGATTTGCTGGAGAATATAAACGATGACTAGCCCTATCGAAATAATTCCCAAGGTTGAACGCATCTGATCTGGCACATAAGTGTCAATGATTGACTGAAGGTAATAAGAACCCACAATGTTAATCAAGGTCACCAAGAGGGTCGCCAAAACGATATTAACAATCAAACCTCGCTGTTTCACTAATATAGGGATAAAGGAAAGCAGACCATTTTTTTGTTCCTTATGAGGCTTATAAGTCGGAGATGGTGCCATAAAAATAGTGATTCCTGTCCACTCCTTGGCAAAGCGCTCACGAGAAATCTTGGTCAGCTTAACACTAGGATCTGGATCAGCAATATGAATGTTGTTCTTGTCCTGCCCAGTCACCACATAATAATGGAGCAATTTCCCTTCCTTAAGCACATGGGCAACAAAAGGAAAGGTCAAATCTGGCAAGTCAAAGAGCGTCATATCCGCCTTGATAGCTCGTGTCTCAAAACCAATCTCCTCTGCTACCTTGACCAAGCCCAAAGCCGTCGTCCCATCCATGGTCGTCTTGGCTAATTCTCGCAAGTGAGCCAATGAATAATAGCTACCATAGTAGCCAAAAACCATAGCCAATGCAGCCACACCGCAGTCCATCTGATCCACCTGAGGACGATAATGCCGTTTACTAAATTTCATATCCTACTCCTTTTCCTAACAATCTCCAAAGAAAACTTTGTAAGATTATTTTATCCAAACAAAGAAGCAAAAAGAAAATTATTTCTAAAAAAACAATATCCGCACCTGAACAGCACTTTTTCCTACATAAAAATAGGTAGAACAAACGTCCTACCTAAAATATATATTTATAAAGATTTCTTTTTCTTCCTAATTCTTTTGTCAATCATATACAAAACTATAAATGAAAACAAGGGTGGTACAAGATAACTTTTTTCACTCATTGTCAGCTGAAATCCCAGAGTTGCTAGTATCCTAAAGATGAAAATATTCATTAAAAATAGAAAAACAAATACTAAAAAATATCCTAAAATCTTCTTCATTTCTTTTCTTCAACTTTCCTAATTTCTACACCTATTTTATCACATTTTATCAAAAAATACATGTAAAATTCCAAATAAACTATAAACGATGAAAATAGACACATCAAATGTACCTTTTGGACAAAGAAAATAGGTAGAACAAAGGTCCTACCTAGAAAATATAATGATTAATATTTCTTATCTTTTTCAATTTTTTTACGATTTGCCACAAATTTTTAAATTAACGTCTACTTCTCAAATGACGCCCATACATATAGGTAACGACTCCTAAAACACCCCAAGCTACTGCTGTAGAAGTAGTAACAATGAAACCTCCCTTAGTTACAGCCAAGTCTTCCTCTGTCATAATAGCAAATTTTTCATCCAGTTTCTTCATCTTTCATCTACTCCTTTTTAAATAATACTAGCTAATCCAATAGCTACTCCAACCAAAAGTCCTACTATTCCTGAGGCTGATATAATTATAGCCGCACATTCTTCTGAGATATTCATTTATTTCTCCATTTTTTTAGTTCTTATTTCATTGATAACAACTAAAAGATGATTATTCTATAGCATTTGCCACATACTAATAATAGTTCTCTTTAAACCTTGTCTTTACCTGAATCTAAATAACTCATCATCAAAATAAGCATCGGAACAAATAATTCTGTTTGGAAATATTTTTCAACATTAAAGGTGATTACATTTAAATCCCCCAACACGCAAAATACTCCAAAAATAATTAAAATTGCTCCCATTATATTTTTTAGATTTTTCATACAAGTCCACTTTTATCCAAATTTACGTTTTAAATCTTGACCAATTAATCGACCACCAAGGAAAATTGCCACTCCTGCACCAACCGTGGCTAAGGTAATTGATCCACCTTCTGTATTCATCAATTCTTCTTCTGTCAATTCTGTCCATTTATTTAAATTCATTTTTTCTCTCCTTATTATTACATAAAATAGCCCCAAGCAATACCACCAATTAGTAAGACACCTCCTACAACTACAGCGGTAACTGACCCCCCATCCACTTCCGTCAGCTCTTCTTCCGTAAGAGCTGCAAAGTTCTGTTCCATTTTATCAAAGTTTGTCATTTGTTTTCTCCTTTATTTTTATATTTGTGATTTCTAACCTTTAAACCATTTTAAAAGCCAAATTGGATAAATAACTGAAATAATCATTTCTAATCTCCTTCCTCTTCTTCTCACTTATCTATTCGAGAAATTATTTTAAAATGAATAAATAAATTTAATTTATTTAAAATACAATTTGATAAACCATGGAAGTAAAATTGGTAAATATATTGATTAGACTCCTTTCCTTTTCTTCTTACTTATCTATTCGAGAAATCATTTTAAAATAAACAACTAAATCAAATTTATTTTAAAAACCACTTAATTAACCATGGATAAAGACCTGTCACATACATCAGTAATTCTCCTTTTTTGTTCTTATCTCTTTATTCGTAAACTCAACTATAAAATTTCAAAATCTTATCTTTTTCGAAAAACAAAAAAACAACATGACTTGCATGTTGCTTTATGTTAGATTTTATCTTTAATGACCTTTAATACATCCGCCACACTTTGGAGGTGATCGATTTCTTCATCACTGATTTCGATTCCAAATTCATCCTCAACGGTTAGAACAAATTCCATCAAATCTACCGAATCAGCATCCAAATCATCCTTCAAGCTCAAGGCCTCTGTGACTACAAAGTCTTCTCCTTGACGTTCTTGGATGATGGTCACGATACGGTCAAAAATTTCTTTTTCTGTCATATATATTATTCTCCTGAAAATTCACGCGCAGTTTGAGCAACTACGTCTGTTTCTAGCATGGTACGAATCTGACGAATCGTACTGTACACAGCCTTGGCATCACTTGAGCCATGAGTCTTGACAACGGGCGCCTTGACACCAAATAAGACTGCACCCCCAACGTCAGAATAGTTGAGTTGCTTTTTCAAACCTCTAAGACTATCCTTAAGAAGAAGAGCACCTAATTTAGCTCGCAAACCGCCACCTGTAATGGTATTTTTTAGTAAGCCCATGATTCCCATGGCTGTACCTTCAATGGATTTGAGCACAGCGTTTCCCGTGAAACCATCTGTTACGACTACATCAGCAACGCCATCCATCAAGTCACGTGCTTCCACATTACCGATAAAGTTCAAACTCTCATCAGCTGCTAGCAAGTCATAAGTTCCCTTGCGGAGTGGATCTCCCTTGCTGCTCTCGGTCCCGTTATTAAGCAGACCAACTCGTGGTTTTGCAATTCCACGAACATTTTTAGCGTAGAAAGAACCTAGGATGGCATATTGATGAAGGTGATGGGCTGTGTTTTCTGCATTGGCACCGAGATCTAGCATATCAAAACCTTTCCCATCAACTGTTGGTAAGGTTGACATAAGCCCAGGTCGATCGATATTCTTGATACGACCTACGATGAAAAATCCGGCCGCAAGCAAAGCACCTGTATTTCCTGCAGAAAGAACTGCATCTGCCTCTCCATCTTTGACAGCCTTAGCCGCCAAGACCATACTGGCATTTTTCTTCTTACGGATGGCTCTTGTAGGCTCATCGTCTGAATCGATTTTTTCATCAGTATGGATAATACTAACGCGCTCTGTAGCTGTTAGATATTGCTTGATTTTGCTTTCATCTCCGTAAAGTTGAATCTCAATATCTGAAAAGTCAGCAAGGGCTTGATTGACCCCCTCTACAATAGCTTGAGGTGCATAATCGCCACCCATTGCATCTACTGCGATTTTTTTCATTTGTCTTCCTCTTTTAGTAATTGTCCCCAATCGGCTAGGGAATCAATAAATTTCTTTGATTTTAGGTGAATCCCGACGTACTCTTCGTAAATCTGGTCCATAAACTTGCGCAAGTCTTGCTTGATTTCTGACTTGAGAGAAATAGTCTCCAGAGTATCAAAATCAATGGCTTGAAATTGATTGAGCAGATAAGGGATATTGGGATTCAGATGACATCGTTTCTCATCCTCATGATAATGCTCTGGGCAAAGACAGGCTCCATATTTGAAAGAAAAGTCAAAAGCCTGGCCAACCCGATGGCAAAAGACACACTCATTAAAATTAAGACCAATCCCAAACCGTGTCAAAATCTGAATTTCAAAAATATTAGTCAAAATCTGATAATCTAAGCCCTCTTCCATCAGCTCTAATGTCTTCTGCAAAAAAGCAAATAAGGGAGCGTCCTGCTGATTATCCTGCAAACTCGCATCAGCCAAGGCTGCCACATAGGTCGCATAAGCCATGGTAAAGAGATCACTATTGATCCTTGGAAAGGTCATCACCTCATGATAATCTTCTATATAACTGAGTCCATCATCATTGATGCGCAAGAGAAAACGAGCTAGCACCAAGGGCTGAATAACAGGAGCCAGTTTGGATTGCCCAGCGTGTTTCACAAAAAACATGCGCTTGCCTGCCTGCTCTGTAAAGATTTTAACAAGCTTATCATCCTCTCGAAAGTTTCGGTTGTAGAGCACTAAACCTTGACTTGTGATAGATTGAATCATGCTTCTCTCATGTACTCCTCAAGTCGTTTCATAGCTTCTCTGATGGTTCCCATGCTAGCTGCATATGATAGGCGAACATAGCCTTCTCCATACTGACCAAAAGCAGCACCTGGGATGAAGGCGACAGCCTTCTTCTGGGCAAAATCCTTCAGAAAAGCAAAGGAATTTTGATCATAGCCTGCTGGAATCTTAGCAAAGATATAAAAAGCACCGTCTGGCTTGATGATTTCAAAACCAAGATCAGTCATCTTCTCAATAATGTAGTCCCGTCGTTGGATATATTCCTTCTTCATCGGTTCTGCATCGTTCTTACCAACTGTTAAGGCTTCTACCGCCGCATGTTGCGCCATGGTGTTTGCGGCAGTGACCAAGTACTGATGGCTCTTGATGAGTTGAGCCGTAAAGTTTGCTGGTGCAAAAATAAAGCCTAAACGCCAACCGGTCATGGCATGGGATTTGGATAGACCATTGATGATAATGGCCTGATCTCTCAGCATAGTACCCAGCGATACATGATTTTCCCCTGTGTAGGTCAATTCTGAGTAGACTTCATCACAGACTACAAAAATCTCATACTTACGTAAAACAGCTGCCAAGGCTTCTAATTGCTCGCGACTATAAGTAATTCCTGTAGGGTTAGCTGGATAATTAAGAATGACTGCTTTGAGCTTGTCACCCTGCTCCAAAATTGCCTTCTCTAGCATTTCAGGAGTTAAGACAAAACCATTCTCAGTCGTGTCAATCTCAACAATCTCTGCACCAACTAGATTGACAATAGGCTCATAGCCTGGATAGGCAGGAGCTGGCAAGAGAACCTTGTCTCCTTCCTCCAAAATGGCTGTCAAAGTAGCTGATAAAGCTTCTGTCGCACCAATTGTAACTAAGATTTCATTTTCAGGATTGTAGTCCAACTGATATTTTTCTTTTACAAAATCACTAGCTGCCTGGCGCAAGGCCAATAAACCACTCATCCCTGTATAGTAGGATTGGTCTTGGTCGATGGCTCGCTTTGCAGCCTCCTTGACATGATCTGGCGTTGTAAAGTCAGGTTCTCCCAAGGTCAACCGCAGGACTCCAGGAATCTCTGAAATAGCTTGGTCAAACTGACGAATCAAGGAAACTTGTATCTTATCTAATTGTTTATTAAAGCGTTTGGTTAAGTCCATAGATACCCTCCTTGATAAAAGAACATATGTCTATTATACTACAAAAGCTCTCTGACCGCAAAATTCCGTTAATTTACAACTTTATTCCTACTTTCTATTTTACTTTTCTGACAGACAAGATTATAATAAGAAGTGCTTATTTTCGGAGGTTTTTATGCCATTTCTATCAAAGAATTGGGCAGGACTGTTAGCCTGTCTTATTATATCTATCATCTCTTGGGTTTTAGGAGGCTTTCTGCCTGTTGTGGGAGCACCTGTTTTCGCCATTTTTATCGGAATGATTCTCCATCCTTTTATCACTTCCTATACACAACTGGAAGCCGGCTTGACTTATAGCTCCAAAAAACTGCTCCAATATGCTGTTATTTTGCTTGGGTTTGGACTCAATATCTCACAAGTTTTCGCAGTTGGAAAATCTTCCCTCCCTGTTATCCTCTCAACCATTTCTATCGCCTTGATTATAGCTTTCTTTTTCCAACGATTTTTTAACCTTGATACAAAGCTAGCTACCTTGATTGGAGTTGGATCTTCTATCTGTGGTGGTTCTGCCATTGCAGCGACTGCTCCTGTTATTCACGCCAAGGAAAAAGAAGTGGCCCAAGCTATTTCTGTTATCTTTTTCTTCAATGTCTTGGCAGCTCTTATCTTTCCAACTCTAGGTTCTTGGCTCCATCTTTCCAACGAAGGTTTTGCTCTCTTTGCGGGTACTGCAGTCAACGATACTTCCTCAGTAACGGCCACTGCTAGCGCCTGGGATAGTCTTTACAATACAAACACTCTCGAGTCTGCTACTATTGTCAAACTGACACGCACCCTGGCTATTATCCCTATTACTCTCTTCCTCTCCTATTGGCAAAGTCGTCAACAAGGCAACAACCAAGGAGTGAAGCTTAAAAAAATCTTCCCCGTTTTCATTCTCTACTTCATCCTAGCTTCTCTGCTAACCACCATCCTTACTTCCTTCGGTGTCAGCAGTCACTTCTTTGCACCTCTCAAGCAACTCTCCAAATTCCTCATCATCATGGCCATGAGTGCTATCGGTCTAAAAACCAATCTTGTAGCTATGATTAAGTCTAGTGGTAAATCCATTCTTCTTGGGGCTCTCTGCTGGATTGCTATCATCCTGACTAGTCTTGGTATGCAAACACTCATCGGTATTTTATAAGACAAAGAGGCTGGGACAAAAGTCCTAGCCCTCTTTTTGATGTTGGATTTTCAAGCAAGACGCAGTGGTTGAGTGGGCTCTACTACGCTGATTTCATCAGCTTTTACAGCCCTACTCAACTGTGCGGAGGTGGGACGACGAAATCGAATTCTAACGAATTACCGATTTCTGTCCCACTCTCTTTTATTGTTCAAGAATTAAACGCGTATGTTCTCTCTTTATGCAACGATTCATCACGATATCATCGCATCCTCCATCACGCAAGATTTCTTCCGCTTCTGGATTTTCAAGCCCTAGTTGCGCCCAAAAAATCTTGGCATCCGCTTTGAGAAAATCACGCGCTACATCCGGTAAAAATTCACTACGACGATATACGTTGACAATATCTACAGGAAAAGGAATCTCAGCTAGGCTGGCATAAGCCTTTTCTCCCAAGATTTCACCACCTGCAGCCTTGGGATTAACAGGAATAATCTTATAGCCACGAGCCTGCATTTCCTTAGTCACTCGATTGCTAGTTGTTTCCTCACGATCAGATAAACCCACTACGGCAATTATTTTACTAGTTGCTAGATAGTGACGGACCACTCCATCGCTTGGATTGATAAATTCTTGACTCATAGAAATCCTCCTTTTTCATTTAGTATAGCATATTTTGAAAAGGCTTGCATATTTTTGCTACCAAAAAACTCCTAACAAAGCAACTTTGAACTGCACCTGGTTAGGAGTTTTGTTTTATTTAACGAATGAATTAGATTTTTTTCTCAATACTAAACAAGGGAGAAAGTGGACGTTTTTCGTGGATACGTACGATAGCATCCGCAAGAAGGTGAGCAATAGAGATTTGCTCAATCTTATCAATCAAACGCTCTTCTGGTAAGTAGATGGTATCCAAAACAACTAATTTTTTAATCGCTGATTTTTGGATATTATCCATAGCAGGCCCTGACAGTACTGGGTGCGTACAGCTTGCATATACCTCAACTGCTCCTGCTTCAGCCAAAGCATCAGCAGCATGACAGATTGTACCAGCTGTGTCAATCATGTCATCAATCAAAATACAAGTTTTTCCTTCTACCTTACCGATGATGTTCATAACCTCACTGGTATTCATCTTATCTACGCTACGACGTTTATCGATAATCGCAATAGAAGTTTTCAAAAACTCGGCTAATTTACGGGCACGTGTTACTCCTCCGTGGTCTGGACTGACAACCACGTAGTCTGAACCGACCATACCGCGACGCTCAAAGTAGTCCGCAATCAAAGGAGCACCCATCAAGTGATCCACTGGAATATCAAAGAAACCTTGAATCTGTGCTGCGTGTAAGTCAATCGTCAACAAACGATCTACCCCAGCAACTTCTAGCATGTTTGCAACGAGTTTTGCAGTGATTGGCTCACGCGCGCGCGCTTTTCTATCCTGACGTGCATAACCGTAGTAAGGCATAACAACGTTGACAGATTCTGCACTGGCACGCTTCAAAGCATCTACCATAATCAAAATTTCAAGCAAGTTGTCATTAACAGGTGAGCTTGTTGATTGCAGGATAAAGACGTGTCTCCCACGAATAGACTCTTCGATATTAACTTGAATTTCCCCATCTGAAAATTGGCGAACGCTTGATTTCCCCAATTCAATCCCAATCTCTTGCGCCACACGCTCTGCCAATTCTCTATTTGAAGAAAGGGCAAAGAGCTTTAAATCAGAAAAAGACATGATTCCCTCCGGTATTTATGTATCACTTGTGTTTTTCACAATATTTTCCAACTACCATTGTAGCGCTTTTTTCTCTATTTTTCAATCAAAAATAAAACAAGAGCAAACATTTATACTCTTGTTATAATCTTTTAAGAAATCTCTTTTATCATCGCGTCCTTGTACTTCTCAACAAACTGGAAAGCCTGATAAAAGCTATAAAGAGTAATAGCTGTTACAAGAGGAAAAGCAAGGGGCAACTCTGTCTCCAACTCTACAATAGGTGAGTTGAATAAAAAGTGTGTTCCAAAAGCCAAACCAAGATAGATCAAACCAGACTTCATCACCGCCTTCTGACCTTTATAAGCCCTGTAAAGCAAGTAAAGACCTAGTATGGCAAGTCCTGAAAAAGTCCAATGCGAGGCAAGAGCAGATGTTATTCGCTCTAAAATCCGAGAAATTGTATAATCCAAGCCCTCTGGTAAATCCGAGCGAATATAGCTGATATCCTCAATCATTTGAAACCCTAAACCTGAAGCAATCCCTAGTAAAAAGATTGGTTTCAATTTTTTAATTGGAATCAAATACAAAACAAAGGCAAGAGGTAGTAATTTTAAAGGTTCCTCTACAAGAGGAGCGACAATGGCATTTTCCAAGGCATTCAAAAAAGAACTGTCTGGGAAAAGATCGGTTAGTAAATTATGTATATAGGTATTGGCAAAACTAGATAACCAACCCGAAATAAATAGCCCACCCAATAAGGACAAAGTTATAGCCTTTCTTGATGTTTCCAATTTATGTCCAATACGGTATAGGAGATAAACAGCTGGAATCATATAAAAGAGTGCTAGAAAGATGGAAAGTCCCATCACTCCATATTCCGTTCCAGACATCGATCCATCTGTAAAATACTTGGTCTCATACTGTAAACCAATACACACTAATACAATAAAAACAAATAAAATAATATTTTTCTTCATAGACTATCTTTCTACATTTAATCCTTACAGTTTTACGACTGTCATCCTTCCTGTATCCACATCGTAAACCGCACCTGAAATAACAACATCATCTGGGATTAGAGGAGATTCCTGTAGCAATCTCATATCCTCACGAACACTTTCATCAATGTCTTGAAAAGGCAAAAAGTCCTTGTCAGAAACATCCACTCCTAGTTCTTTTTTCAAATACTCCTGAAAAGGACCATTTTCAAATGTCTGTGCACCACAGTCTGTATGATGGAGCACCACAATTTCCCTTGTCCCCATTTGTTGCTGGGAAATCACAAGCGAGCGAATCATATCATCTGTCACTCTCCCTCCAGCATTCCGCAAAATATGAGCATCTCCCAGAGCCAACCCAAGAGCTGGCGCAACGTGTAAACGCGAGTCCATACAAGTTACGATTGCAACCTTGGTCTTTGGTTTGATCGATAAATGAAGATCTCCATGCAGTTCTACATAGGCTTGATTGGCTTTTAAAAAATTTTCAAAATAGGACATGACAACTCACTTTCTAGTCTACCAAATAATTTGAACACCAAATTATTTATCTCCTATCTTACCATCTTTTTTTTGTCTTGTCAGTTGTCAACCTTCATATACAAAAACTAGGACAGAGACATCCAGCTTCTAGCTTGGGCTTCTGTCCTAGTTTTATGTTTATGATCCTTTTTGGATATACTTATTGAGCGATCCTGCAAAGCTCTGAAGATTGAGACTTTGTACATAGACTTCACCAGTACCTCGGAAGGTGTTAACCACTCCTTCACCCGTACCAATAGATTGCCAGAAGCCATTTTCTAAGTGAATATGATAGTCCAAAGATTGACTCCAAGCCACCACATGGGCATTGTCAATAGTTATTTCTTGGTTTTGTAGCTCAATTTTCTTAATAGAGCCAAAAGCATTGGCCAAGAGAGTTCCCTGGCCTTGGGTAGTCATCACAAAAAGACCACCTTGACCTCCGAACAGAGCTTTACCAATAGACTGACTCTCCATAGTATAGGAAGCCGTCCCATCAAGAGCTAGAAAAGCACCATCATTCAATCGATATTGCTTTTCACCTAGTTCAAGAGCAATCACTTGACCAGGAGTATCTGGTGCTAAAGCAAGATGTCCGTTGTCAGACTCTGCAATAGCTTGAGTAATGAAGGTACTTTCACCAGAAACCATAGAGCGTCCCACAGCTTTGACAAAACGCCCCAAACCAGAACCACTCGCATTAAGTTGGGTATTGAGGCTGACATTAGGTGTGTGGTAAACCATGCTACCGCGCTGGATAAAGACTGTTTCTCCTTGGTTGAGCGATAACTCTACCAAAGGAAATTGCATTTGACTATCCATAGAAAATTTCATAAGAAATTCCTCCTTGTTTTAATAAATGTTAGCAATAAAATAAATAGTCATCTAAAGCTGACCATAACTATTAGGAGAATACTTTTTTCAAGACTTCCTGAATAGTCGTCACCCCAATAACCTGAATTTCCTTAGGTGGCTTAATACCTGTCAAGGAATTTTTCGGTACATAGATTTTTGTAAATCCAAGTTTGGCAGCTTCATTGATGCGCTGCTCGATACGATTCACGCGCCGAATTTCTCCAGTCAAACCTAATTCTCCTACAAAACATTCCTGAGGATTGGTTGGCTTGTCCTTATAGCTCGAAGCTATAGCAACCGCAACTGCCAAATCAATAGCAGGCTCATCCAATTTGACACCACCAGCAGATTTGAGATAAGCATCCTGATTTTGGAGAAGCAAACCTGCCCGTTTCTCCAAAACAGCCATAATCAAGCTAGCACGATTGAAATCAAGGCCTGTTGTAGTCCGCTTGGCATTTCCAAACATGGTCGGTGTCACCAAGGCCTGAACCTCCGCAAGAATAGGACGGGTTCCTTCCATGGTCACAACGATTGACGAACCAGTTGCTCCATCTAAACGTTCTTCTAGGAAAACTTGACTAGGATTGAGCACCTCAACCAGTCCACCCGACTGCATCTCAAAGATTCCAATCTCATTAGTGGAACCAAAACGGTTTTTGACTGCTCTCAAGATACGGAAGGTATGGTGGCGCTCCCCTTCAAAGTAAAGCACCGTATCCACCATATGCTCCAACATACGAGGACCCGCCAAGGTTCCTTCCTTGGTCACATGCCCGACAATAAAGATAGCAATGTTATTGGTTTTGGCCAGCTGCATGAGTTCTGCAGTCACCTCACGCACCTGAGACACAGAACCTTGAACTCCAGAAATCTCAGGAGACATGATGGTCTGGATAGAGTCGATGATGAGAAAATCTGGCTGAATTCTCTCTATTTCTGCCCGTACGCTCTGCATATTGGTCTCTGCATAGAGATAAAACTCGCTATCAATATCACCTAAACGCTCTGCACGGAGTTTGATTTGCTGGGCAGACTCCTCCCCACTGACATAGAGAACTGTCCCTACTTGAGACAGCTGGGTTGAGACTTGTAAGAGCAGAGTTGATTTCCCAATCCCTGGATCCCCACCGATAAGGACAAGACTTCCTGGTACCACTCCGCCTCCAAGCACACGGTTGAACTCCTCCATCTCTGTCTTGGTTCGATTGACATTGATGGAGGTCACTTCAGCCAGTTTCATAGGCTTGGTTTTCTCCCCTGTCAAGGATACACGCGCATTCTTGACCTCTGCAACCTCAACTTCCTCAACAAAAGAAGACCAAGACCCACAGTTTGGACACCGTCCTAAATACTTGGGTGAATTATATTCACAATTTTGACACACAAATGTCGCCTTTTTCTTTGCGATAATAAACCTCTTTCTAAATCTCTATCTCACACTCAATCACTTGGCAAAAATCAATCTTCTCGTCTGGTACAAATTGCCGCATGAGCATTCGATGAGTGACAACAACGACTGTCTGATAGTCTCGATACTTGCCCATAGATTCTAGAAACCGAGACCTCATTTCCTCAGCTGTCTCATATTGAATAGGACTATTAGGAGGTAAGGATCCATTATTTCCTAGAAACAGAGTACGAGCTTTTTCAAAATTCTCTACGCCACTTTCATAGACCTGCCATTCATGCAATAATGGCTCCACTCTCAAAGGAAGTCCAGTAGCACAAGCCACATAGCTAGCAGTCTCTAAAGCTCTTGTGACTGCAGAAGATACGATTATTTCTGCTGAAGAGAGCAAAAGATTTTTTCTAAGTTCCTGGGCTTGGTGCCGTCCCTTCTCAGACAAGGATGCCAAATCTATCCCAAATCCCGTATAAGAACGCTCCTCTAACTCACGGTAATCTGGCTCCCCGTGACGTACAAAGATAATCTTCATCTTAGTGCCCAGTTGATCCAAATCCACCAGTTCGCACGCCGTCTGCCTCATCTCCATCTGCGATTAAAAATGGTGCAAAAACAGCCTGAACTACACGTTCCCCAACTTCAAGAACAACCTCTTGGTCTGTGATATTCTTCATCTGCGCAAAAATATGCCCTTCATTTCCAGGATTTCCATAATAATCCCCATCAATAACCCCAACTGAGTTAATTAAAACCAGGCCCTTCTTACGAGGGTTTGAAGAACGATCATAGAGATAAAGCACTTCTGTCGGTTGCATATAAGCCTTGACCCCTGTCGGAACCAAGACAATCTCTCCTGGAGCAATAACTGTGCGCATAGCAACCTTTAAGTCGTAACCAGCTGCATGTGCTGTCTCACGCTTGGGTAGCAAACTCTCATCTGTAAAACTAGAAACTAATTCAAAACCACGAATTTTCATATTTTCCCTCTTTTTAATCTTTCATTCTAGGCTATTTTATCTTATTTATTCGAAAAAAGCACGAAAAAAGAGCACACAACAGTTATAGGCGATACGATAATTTACACTGTTTCACAATACATTGAAATTTAGAGCTTTAAAGCGAGAGCAAAGTTGACTTTTTACATCGTTTTACAGACATTTACGACATTTTTGCCCCTTTTTTGCCCCTTATAAAACAAAAAAAGCCCGCAAGCCTGAGCCTGCGGGTCGTTAAGAAGAAAGATTCTCCTTTCTTTATTTTGTAGTAACAATTAGTCCGTCAGGTAATACATCAAGCGCTGGTTTATCTGAGCGGCTGCCATCTTCGTTGACGTAGTACCAGCCACCTTCAACTTTAACAAGTTCTTTTGAAGACATTTCGCCGTTCTCTTCTTTGAGATGGTATAGTTTGTCCTTGTATTGAACCCAGCCAGTGACCATTGCTCCTGAAGCATCAAGATAGTACCATTTTCCATTCACAAGAACCCAACCAACGGCCATTGCGCCGTTGTCTTTGAGATAATACCATTTACCATCATCTTTCAACCAGCGAGAAGCTATTGAATAACCTCTCTCGTCGAAGTAGTACCAGATACCATCAATCTTTTCCCACTCCTCTTTTGGATAAGCACCATTGGGGTATTCATACCACCATCCAGTATCATTCTTTTTCCATTTGGGCTTAGATTCCTCGTCATCTAGTAAAACAATGTTCTTGTCGTACGGATTTGAAGAGTATTGCCACAAACGGATTCCGTCCATGCTCGGAAAATATTCAAAGTCAGCGTTACCATCGTTTAAACCATACCCGGCAATCCAAAGGCTGTTTGGGAATTTCGCAAGAATCTGCTCATAATAGATATTATTGAGCGTGAATGGCTTGTAGCTGTAATAGATTGGCTCGTAGCCATTTTCTTTGAGGATTTCCATAAAGCGAATACATGCATCTGTATTTGCCTGTTTATCTCCGCTTGCATGATCTTCGTAGTCGAGGCACAAGTATTTTACTTTTTGAGGCACATTATCAAGGAAGTAGCGTGCCTCTCGCTCGGCTTCTTCAATGTCACCACCAAACCAAGCAAAATGATAGAATCCAACAGGATTGGATTGCTCAACTTGAGCAGACAGGCAAGGGTTTAGGTAGTTTGTACTCTCTGAAACCTTTATGATGGTATTTTGTGTACCCATATCCTCCAAAATACCTGTAATATCGTATCCATTATGACTGGATACGTCGATGAATAAGTCGTTTTTCTTCATTTTTCCCTCCTAATCCTCGCTTGGCTCTTGATAGTCAAGAGCACGTTTGCTATCAGAAATTCCTGCAGTTGTTGGGTCTGGAATGATATTTAGGATATTTACAATTGTCAATCCCACAAGATAAGGGTTCGCAAAGAATTTACCAAGCAAGTCTAAAATGACTCCCCAGCTAACTAGGTCTTCTAGTTTTAGATTGAAATATGCGAGAATTGGCAAAGCTAATGCGAATGCTACTCGCAATAAAAATGTTTTGTTTTTTAAGTTAAAACGTACTTTCCAGTTAATCATGTGTTATTCTCCTTTGTTTTTGTCGTCATCTTTTTCAAGTAATCGCTGAAACGCTTTTAAAATCGGCTGAAAAAGAGTGACATTTCCTTTTAGTTTGCGGTAATTTTCAATGAGGGATTGAAATGTAAATGCAATGTACCCGAGATAAATCGAGTACAAGAATGCGAAGCCTGTCTTCTCAGGAAGTAGAACAGACATTGGGATAAGGATCATTAGCAAGAGGACTCCTAAAATCTTACGAAGGAGTCCGTTGATGCCGATTTTGCTCTTATACTCGATGTCAGGATTTGCGATAGCAGCAATTGTCCCTGTGACAAAATCAATGATTTCCATCGAGACAATCAGTGCTAGAGCGTACAATACCAAACCATCTTCTGTTTGAACGAGGCTTCTAAAAAAATTGAAAAATTCGATTTGCATATAACCTCCTTAATCAATTCGTGGCATGACCACGGTCAAGACACCTTGCTGAAGCATATCAGATAGCGACTGTTCTTTCCAAGTGTAGCCCTCTGTTGCTTGCATCTGGAACTTAAAGATAGTCTTGGTCCCACTCGGCCATTTTGGATTCGTATCAAACGGATAAGGCATAGCCACGATGTCACCATTTGCATAGCGTGTGCTCTTCACAAGTGGCTTAATAAACCCAGCCACTTTATTGTAAGCATGAGTAGGCATACCTCCATTTTGAGAAATGGCTAGAGCAATCAAGACCTCAGTGATAGCTGAAACCGTGTCAAGGTTCTCCTTGTTTTCCACGGTCGCTTGCTCCATCTTTGCGGTCATCTCTTTGTTTTTCTGGATTTGTTCATCTACCTTATTGAACTTCTCGTTTTCAGCACGGTTTGGGAAATTCTCCTGATAGAGAGCCTCAATAGCTAACTCAAAAAGTTCGCTATTTGATAGGCTGATTTTATCAGCAGGTAACAAGATAGGTACGATAGCACCATTTGAGTTGACAAGTGTGACTTTGGTAGCTGATGCTGTTCCACTTGCATCAAATTCCTGTGATTTTGAGCCATATTCTAGTTTCATATTTCCTCCTTAAATTTTGAATGATACGTTGTCAAAGTTGAGCCATGTAGCGTCAACGTTCCCCTTGACGACTACGTTACCTCCTGGATAAATCCCGACAACGGCAAGGCCATAGTCATTGTTTAAAGCGGTTTTGAATAGCGTTGTGGATGGTCTGAAATTTTCAGGCAAAGTAAAGATAATTGACTCACGGGTAGTCTTTCCGCCTTTACAAGTCCCTTTTAAATAAACAATCCCGTCGAACGTTTTTGAAAACTGCACTTTTTCATACTCAGGATGATGGTTCCATCCATTTTGTAAAACGGCATTTTGCCAAGGTGGGCTCTGAATGTCATCTTTGGTAGCAATCTCTTTCCATTGCGTTGGAGACCATTTATTGGCATTGTTATAGGTTCTAAAGAAAAACCTATTCGATGTTATCCCTGTGAAAAATTGCACGCCTTTCCAACTGTCAAGCCAATAGTTTTGAAATAGTCCCCAATCGTTGCCAGTAGGGTTATCTGCGTACTTTCCATTTCTCCAACCAAACTCAGTTCCTTGCTTACTCCAAATATCATCCCATTGAGCGCTACCTCTACTTAAGCCACCATAAGCATTAGTCAGCTGATATTGCTGAATTGGCTTGTTATTCGAGTAGATATCGCCTAGAACATCTAATGATCCTGGTTTCCCAAATTCTGCAACCTTACCGATGCCTACACGCCCGTTTTTATCATAGGACATTACTACGCTTTCAGTTGCTACTGTTGTAGAAAATTCAACGCTTGTAAACTTGTCCTCAAGCTTACCAATAATCACAAAGGATTTATTCGATGGATAATTCCCCGCCATGTTAGCAGCTGAATTAGTCAATGTATGAACACTTGTAAAATTACCAGATGCACTACCATTATCATCCGTGAAATTCTCATTACCTATCTGAGCGACTTTGAAAGTTAAGGACATTACATTCCTTTGCTTTCCTGACTGCATTATAGGGGCTATTCTGGCATTTCTTAACACTTGCAATGTATTTGGATTACCTCTAGTTCTAAGTGCGGAGAAGCTAAAGGAGGGGGCATAATACTCAATCACGTTGATAGTAATATCTTTAGTATCTGATTGTTTACCCCGACTATCGACAACATAAGCTCGAATGGTCGCCAAACCGCTGAAGTTCATGATACCAAAACTACCACCGTTTTTAGTTACGACCATTTTTTTATTAACAATTTCAGCTCGATATCCCGTAATAGTAGATCCATAGGCGCCAGACACATTGTTGAAGTTTACTTGGATATCTGAAATGATTTGTAAAAAGTCATTTCCACTCAAAAGCCGTCTTGCGACCGTATTCATGTCAGTTAATGAAAGACCTGTGAAAGTAGGCTTTACACTGTCTGGGATTTTAAAGTGCCAGCCATTAGAGTACACATCGCTTCCAATTTGGGTAGACCCATTATATGTTCGAATACATATATCCATCACTCCCGAACTTGTTTTAGGCAGGTATCGAGCCAAGTCAAGTTGAGGAGTAAATGAAACGCTAGTAGTATGATTTTTCCCCAAGTCTATCCAATCGCTTCCAAAAACTCTATACCAGACCTGATGAGTAAAGGAGTTCACTTTTCGATTAAATATGACGGTATGAAGTGACCCTAAATTTCGATTCCCCTCTAAGCTAGAAATTTGCGTAGACCTAGGAATTTTGTCGAATGTATAATTCGTCGAAATTGTAATATTGCCATGAATTCCATTGTTAGCGTCAAAAGATGCCCAGACCGACATGGTCTTTGTTCCGTCACTGTCATGAGGAATTGTAGCTTCTCCACTTGCTAGAGTAGTTTCTTGCCCCTCAGTTTCGAAACTTAAATTGCTCTTATATACACTAGAACCATTTAACCAGACTGAAAGAACACTTCCATTTTCTGCGTTCCATGTTCTATATCCTCCATCACGGTCAACGGTAGCTCTCCATCTAACTCGAGAAGAGTTGTTAGCAATATCCTGACTAACCTGTTCAATATAAATATTCAAGTGCAATGGACCGCTAGAATTGATAAATTTAGTCATTTTCCTCTTTTTAACCTCCTACATATCGAACAACATTCACATCTTTGTCAAGATAATACTGTTCTGTTCTAAATCGGCCGACTTGAATGGATTGGGTAAAGATCCCGTTATCAATGTGGATTACACCTTGCGAAATATACATGACTTCCTTACCTGCAGAAAACATAGAAATCCTATCATGACTGACTTTGATTGATGAACTAGCATCGTTCTTTCCAATAATGATCCCCTCATTTGAAGCACTCATATAGGTATCGATGAACTTTTTCATCTCTTTCAAGCCACCAAATTCTATTGATAAAAACTCAATTCTCCTGCCTGCTTCGATTAAATCAGATTCAGATTTTTTTTGGCTTTCTGCATTTGATTTTACAAAGGCATTATAGGCTTTTTCTAAATCACTGAACTGATCCATTGTCGCTTTAGCTTTTAGCTCTATGTCATGAAGTTGAGCTTTTTCAGCTAGAGCATTAAGTTGCTCCTGAGTCAGTCCTTGGTCAGCCTTGGAGTCTATATCCCTCTGAACATCTTCGGGAGCTTCTGAAAAGTCTGTAGAGACTGTTCCTACCTCTACTTTTGGAAAGGCAATCCAAACAGTAGCAGCGGTAAATATATGTAAAATCAGCTCATTAGTTGCATTTGAGTTTTCTTTTTTCGTCAACTCAATGTCATAAAATTTCCAATCTGTGGTCAACGAGACACCTTCAACGGCGTTACGATATCCTGCCCTAGCTTGAAAATTCGTATTATTGACAGTAGATTTTGCCCAAAAACTAAACCGAACAGGTTTATTTTTCATCTCGTCAACGGTTCCCAAACGTGTATCCCCACCGGTTCTAAACGTAACTTTTTGATTAGTCGCCTTACCGTTATAAGTAGATACAATTTTTAAAGTATTAGCTCCTCTGAATTTGATATTAGTATCTATGCTCAAAGTGAGCTGTCCTTGCGTTTGCTCCTGACTATCATCTAAAAAGTAAGTTGAGTATCGCTCTCTTAGACTACGTTTGAATAGTGAATTAAGAAAGAGATTTCTTCCACCGATCTCAACTTTAGCCCAACGATCAGTCCATTTGTACTTCGTTTTATCTGCGATATCAGGTTTCTCATAATCTGAATAATGACCAAAATAACGCTGCCCGTTATCTGTCATTGTTAAACCAGAACCATCCGCATTGTCAGAATAAGCAAAGTGAACATAAGGTGTTCTTCCATCTGCTCCTGGTTTACCTGGTAGCCCATCAGCGCCATCACGACCACGCCATCTCGTCCAGCGATAGTCAGCAGGGTTGACGCTGTCAGTTGAGTTGAAATCAACATAGACCCCTATATAGATCTTGTCGGCGTTTGTCTGGCTAAATCCACTACCTGAGATAGTATCGGCGTAGGCAATGTGAGTGTACTTTGTACGGCCGTCAGCTCCTTTAGGTCCTGGGATACCTTGGTCGCCCTTGACACCTTGCAAACCTTGGAGTCCTTGTAAGCCACGCTCCCCTTTCTCCCCTCGATCTCCTTTAGGACCTATTGCTCCCTGTGGTCCAGGGTCGCCTTTAGGACCTCGCAAACCTTGGATACCAGGCACCCCCTGTTGCCCACGTTCCCCTTGAGGTCCGGGAGTCAATTCAATTTTTTTTAGATCTTCTTTCGTTGCTACATCTTTAGAGTTTATTGTGAGCTTATCAATGTTCATCACAACTTTGCCGTCACGTACGGCAACAATCTCTTGCAAACCATTCATGATTCTCAAACGTGCTAAATCCAGATCTCCAGCAGTTATTTTTTTTGCATTTAACGTAATGTAATTACCAATTGCTGCAGAGACTTTTTTTGTTAGCAATTCATCAGTGGTTATCGTATCGACAATTTCTCCGACATTAGCGCTGTCTGCTTTTTTTACCCATGAACCTTCTACACGTTCCCACATTTCAACATAGCCACCATTAGGTTTAAACCATATATCTCCATTTTTGGGTTTGGTAGGGCTTGATGTATCAAGGTACATGCTACCTTGTTTAGTGATCAGTTCGTCTAAATACTCTATTTGACGTTGCATAGATCCCTTATATTTATAAGTACCTTGTGCAACTCCAGCAGCATTTCCGCTACTATGGGCAGATAAACCACCATCAAACGAAAGTTTGTAGGACAGCATTGGAATGTTAAAATAGATATTTTCATCCCAGTGTACTGTAACCCAGTCGCCGGATTCCATGGCCATATCACCACGCCAGGACAATGTATATGGATAAAAGTTAAAATCACGGTATTCGTTGAAGACACGATCCAGAATTTCTTGTGTAACCCATGGATTTTTTAACTTCATGATATTACCTGTGGACAATCCTGATTTATACACAACCTTATCAGCAGACTTACACTCAATACCTTTCAACCTGTAAGGTATCTCGTCACGTTCTAATCCACCTGGCTTATACATATCTTTTGTGATATGTCTTGATGTTGTCTTTAACTTGATAAAATCAAGCTTCCCATTACGATTAAATCTGACGAAGCTTCCTGATAATTGCGCTAAATAAACTAACGCCTCACGATAACTTGTTTTTTCTAGTTTCTTCGCAACTTGATCATTTACTAATTGGATATTAGTATCTGTCGTGATACCTGTCAATCTCACGATTTCTGATAAAATATCCCTTGTATAAGCTGGATAAGTAAGCTGACTATCATAAGCACCAGACAATCTAACAAACTCGTCCTGTAGCTTAATTTTGGTCTTTTTATCATTACGATCTAGCTTGACCTCGGTAACAAAAAACTTGCCAAGTGGGACGGTTTTACCCGCAATTGCTACCGACATTGTTGCTGGCATCATTTCTTGCAGACCTTCAATAATCTCTTTAATTTCAATTTCTAGACTATTGATGTACCCACCTCCAATTGTAAAATCATTACTATTACCGATGGAACTGTCGTAAGTAGCTGATGCAATTTTGGTTTTTGTGTATCTCTTACCATTTAAGTCAAAGTTAGCCTCAAACACGCGCAGATGATTCTCTATTGCTTTGATATAATCTGATGTTACTTCTAGCATAATTCCTCCTACTGCTCGATAATAGATACAGATAAGCCGTTGTAATAAGTCACACCGTCACTCAGACGCCCCATTACTGTCTCTGTGATAGTTCCGCGATAACCAGTGATAGACTGTCCTAAAATATTTGCAGTAAAAAATCCAGCTACCAATTTAGACTTGATAAGATTTCTTTCTGCTTCTGTGATAATCCCCCATTTGATGGAGAATGTACGTTTTTCTGCAATGACGTCACCCGTCATCAATCCACTAGCACTACGACCCGTAGAAGATGACCAGATAATCTCATTATTGATGCTGATTTCAACTGGAGAAGCAAGAGCTACTCCACCTACTGATATTTCACTCATGCATACCTCCTAAATCATGAGGGGGGATTCCCCTGTTTTAATTGCAATTTCATTGATTTTATCTACAATCTTCTTGGTGATTTTATCACCATCAATTGTCAAATCAAGAGCACGAACCGCTTGTAACAACTGTGTCAGTAAGGCTAGAACTTCTGGTCCACCGCCATTATTTGACAATTCCGCTGCACGACGTGCCATTTCAAGCATTTTATTTTCCGGAGCAACAATCTCACCGTAATGCTTGTTGTCACCAATCATGGCAATTTGTGGTGTATTGGCCTTAACAAAGCCACCTTGAGCAAGTCGAGGTAGTCCAATGTAACTAAATCCACCGATATTTACACCAGGTAATTTATTAATCACGCTAATAGCGCCATTGAGTAAGCTGATACCACTATTGATTGTGCTTTCTACCGTGCCAAGCACCCCGTTAATAACGCTACGTACAGCACCGCCAATAGCGCTTCCAACCATGGTTCCAACATGAGTAAACGTTGAGCGTATTTGCCCCCAAAGTCCGCTAAAGAACCCGATAATGCCCGAAAATGCATTCTTGACATTGTTATATGCTTCGCGGAATTTTGAAGAAAACCACCCTGGTATGCTAGCAAGAGCAGATTGAATATTACTCCACTTCCCTGCAAACCAACTTGCAATAGGATTGAAGATACCTGTTAAACCTGCCCACGCGCTGCGGAATTTGTCTTTGAACCAATCAGGAATAGAAGCAAGATTGCTTTTTAACTCATTGTAGCGTTGAGAAAACCAGGAACCAATACCGGTAAAGATAGCAACAATGGCATCCCAAGCTTGTTTAAACTTATCCTTGAACCATTGAACAACAGGTGCAAAAATGGTCTTAACAGATTCCCACCAACGGGTGAACTCTGCAATCATCGAATCGATGTCAATTCCAAGCGCGGCCAAGAGAGATTTGATAATGCCGGAAAATAGATTTTTAATTCCGTTCCAAGCTAAATCCCAATCACCTGTAAAAACACCCGTTACAAAATCAATCAAACCAGATAGAGCTTGAGCAAGACCACTGATAATATCAGAGAGTGCCGCAATGGCATTGATCAACGTTGTACCGACAACTTCTACTAATCCACTAAGAATCTCCATGAATTTTTCGACATCTACATTCGAAACAAAGTCTTCCCAAGCAGCTTTGAAAAAATCAAAAAAACTACCTAAAAGCATAGAGAGATTATCGATAGCTGGTTTTACATGAGCGTCATAAACTTCCGAAAACTTTTCGCCTAATTTTGATAGAACTGGATTGAGGTAAGTATTCCACCCATCCAAAAAGCTTTTCATCAACTGACCAAAACCACTTGTCAAAGAGTCAATAAATGGTTTTGCTTTGTCATCGTACACACGTTTCAACGCATCACCAACATCATCTACCAGTGATTCTAAACTTTCAAAAACAGGAGCGATGCCATCTAATAATCCTGTCCAGGCTTTTACTAACTGTGGAACATTCGGAACTATTGCTTTTTCAATTCCTTTAGCAAAATCTCCTGCTATCTTACTGCCTAATTCGATTACTGTGCTACCAGCACTTAAAAACGCAGATACAATCGCACTGCCAATTCTAACAGCGCCAGAAGATGTGATGACATCGTAAAAACCATTTGAGAAAGCTTGAACGATATTACCAGCAACCTCAGCTACATTTCCTATGTTGGTGAATAGAGACACGAGAGCACCTTTAATACGCTCTTTTTGGCGCTGTAGTCCGTTGGCTATACTTTCGGCTATAAAGACTCCTATCCCGAGAGCAACAGTCCCCATCGAGCCAGTAAACTGCCCTAGAGCATAAGCTATCTTATCAAGCATAGTTTGAAAAGAAGCAACAACTTTTGGATCTGTAAAAATCTCTTGTAGTAATTCACCAATTCGCTTTAAAGCACTCTGAAGGCGTTCAACACCATCGAATCTAAATGATGCATTGAATCCGTCCTGGAACAATTTGACGAGTTCAAGCAATCGTTTAAACAATCCATCAAATAGACCGTCTAATTGATTCCCGCCTTCAGCAATTTTCCCCATATCGACTTCAGCGCCTTTAGGTGTTCCACCACCTCCGCCGCCTGAACCACCAGGACTGCCTCCAGAATCTCCACCACCATCTCCGCTATCGGATGAGTCAGATAGTTTATTGATTTGGTCAAATCCCATGAGAGATTTCATTTCTTGAGCAGCTTTCTTAGCTGCTTTACCAGCTCCATCCGCAGCCTTTCCGGCTCCTTTGGCGGCTTTTCCTAAGTTGCCAGCTCCTCCTGCTGCACCATCAGAAGCCTCTCCTAAACTACCAACTGCATCAGCTGTCTCTTGGATACCGGAGCCTTTCATAGACTTCTTGCCAGTAAATAGCTCCGTCAATGCTTTAAAAGCATTACCTACTGTCAGCAATTTGCTGAGCAAAAAGTTAATAACTTTGATAACAGGGGTAAAAATGTTAATCAAGCCAACTCCGACGCTTGCCATAAAGCTTTCGAACTGTAGCTTCATAATCCTAACTTGGTTAGCCCAACTATCCGATGTCCTAGCGAAGTCGCCACTAGCCAATGAAAGCTTGTCTGTTACAAATGCGAACCGCAAAGCAACCTTTTCAGCCTCAGACATTTCTTGTGTCGTCTTTCCAAAACCGTTAGCCATTGCATACGCATCAAGTGCCGATTGAGTCATGACCACACCTAAATCTTTAAGTGTCTCTGTTTCACCAGTAAAGACTGATTTCAGCTTTGTGTAGGCTTCATCTTGACTAATATTATAAAAAGATGCCACATCGCCCGCTAAACTAGTTAAGGCTGTTGACATCTCATAAGCTTTTTGTTCGTTAAAACCAAAAGCTTTAGTCATCGCACCGAATGTACCGATGTATCGTTTTGCCATGGTCTCTGATAACCCAGAGGTATACATAGCTTGTTTTGCAAAGTCATCGACTTGCTTGCTCATGCGTGGGAAAGCAACGTCAACAACGTTTTGTACTTCGTTGAGATCTGAGCCGAGCTTGATAGCTTGAGCTCCGAAATCAACAAGTTTCTTGATTGCAAATGCTCCTGCAAGCATCTTGGCAGCTTTCGTTGCCATCCCTTGCAAGCCACTCATCTGGCCTTTAAATTGTTTGTCGTTGACGACAAGGTCAAGACCAATTTGACCAACTGTCTGTGCCAATAGCTATCACCTCCTACTTAGCCATCTCAACAAAGGCTTGTTTTAATTCTTCAAGAACTTGAGTCAGATCTTGTTCAGTTTTCTCCTTGGCAAGTCTCAATCTCCATTCGTTTCGAATACGGTGCTGACCTTCTGAAAATACTTCTAGCATTTTAGGGTCATCTTCGCTTCGAATTTGGACGATTCGACCAAGCGGTGTTTCTCCGGACAAACCAGCTAAGAGAGCCTTGAACTCTTTCCACTTCATATTCTTAAATTCATTAGAGTATACAGATAAGCCATACTGTGTCCTAAGAGAACTGACGATTAAATCGAAATCCTCAAATAGGTCATAGTATGGCTCACTGTTCTCCCATTTCTTCTTCTCCCATGACCAACGTCATCGCTGCTTCAATAACTTTAGTTAAGTCAGCAAAATTCAAACGCATTTCATCAAGTGTTTTTCGACTATTCTCAGGGAAGATTAGCTCAAACATTTCCATCATTTTTTTGGCAGATGGAGTTCCTTCTTCATCACCGACGGTCTGCATTAGAGTCAGTACAGTTGTTGCATCTGTATTGACTTCAATTTCAGCATCTTTAATTTTCAATTTTGGATTTTCTTCAAAATTGAGTTTTTCTGTGATATCAATTACTTTTGACATTATTCAGTTTCCTTTTCTTCAGATAAAATGTTGATCAGTATTTGACCAGTTCGATTTTCTTTGCTTGCCATAGCTTCGATTCGCTCTTTGGATTTACCGCTTAAATCAACGGTATCTCCAGCCTTATATTCGATACCTGTATCGATATCAATAAAAGCTATGGTTGCTGTTGCGTTGGTTTCTTCAGCTTCAACCATATTTCCTCCTTAAAAATAAAAAGAGGGTCGAAACCCTCTAAATTAACCTGCTGGCACCACTTCTGGTTTACCATTTGACATGACATCAAATGACAATGGTGCAACACCAGTTGAATCCCCCGAAATAAAGTCCTTAAGATTGATAACCGCGTCTTTAAATTTGATTTTTGTTCCATCTGGGAAAGTCCATTGAAAGTCCGCTTCAGAATCGCGACCATTTTTAAACGCAAGACCTGCGATGTAGTCGTTACCTGCATCACCTACATTTCGTTTACCAGAAACAGAAATTGTAACTGACTTCGCAGTCATCAAACGACGTGTCCAACCTTTTTGGTCAAATGGTTTCCATTCTTCAACACCATTGTCAAATGATACTGAGAATGATTCCATGTCTGCAATATCAACAAGTGATTCAACTCCTGCAGTTCCTTTATTTACTTGGAACTGGTTTTCATATACGGGGAATACCCCAGTTTTCTGAGCCATTAGTTGCCCTCTCTTTCTCTTTCGTAATATAAATCAAGCTCGATAACACGCTCATACACGTTATTATCATCTGTTCCTACATCCACAGGCTCGTTCTGTAATAAGGCAATCATCTTAATAGGTGTTCCACCGATAACAACCGATTCAGCCTCAAATAGACGATTGTAGATGTACTGAGCACGCTTCTCGGTCTCATTCGCATTCTTGTTCCAGTGAATTAAAATGCTGATTGATTTGACTTCATAGCTTGCCAATGCCCTGCCTCCGATAGCTACCCGAGGACCATCGATTGTCTTTCGTTGATAGATGCCTATACTGTTTTCTTGCTTGTTATCGATCTTACCAATGTAGTAGTTGTTAGCTGCATTAAATGTTTTAATCCAGTCACGGACTTCAGCTAATGTAATCATGCTTAAACCCCCGTGATTTGTTTGTAAAGTCGCCCGTAGGCTTGTTTTATTTTGTGTGACTTCTTGCCACCATCAACCCAATCCTCAAACCACTTTCCTTTTGCATGAGGATTTTCTTTCGTTTGGAATTGATATTCAGGATGAAAGTACAATCGTCTTGCGTAAGGAGTGGAATGTACCAGGCTTACTACACCTTGGGATGAATGTGAGTAGTCTGGAGCCATTGCTTCGCCTTGCAACACACCTTTATCAAATGGTACGACTTGTGCCTGCACAACTTCTGTATGCAGGTATTCAGCAGTCTGTTCCAGTGCTATGATTTGAGCCCTTTCCAGTTTACGGATAGTGCCAAAATCTAGCTTTACTGTAGAATTCACAAACATAGCATCACTCCAATCCGATGTAGGTATAGTTAACAGTCCCATCTGGATTTCTAGCTTTCCGGCTGTCCACAATCCTCCTGACAATACCAAATACAATTGCAGTCCCACCGCTCAATGTAGGCAAATACGGTGCAATATCACCAACGAAATAAGCTGACCCAGTAATTTGGACCAGCTTCTTCTGTT
The DNA here is from genome assembly GCF_047460875.1 of Streptococcus infantis. Taxonomy (GTDB): domain Bacteria; phylum Bacillota; class Bacilli; order Lactobacillales; family Streptococcaceae; genus Streptococcus; species Streptococcus infantis_AA. The sequence goes on from NZ_JASHFI010000012.1 coordinate 49,026, forward strand.
CAGTTAGGACTGTTTTGACACTGTCCTGATAATTGCACTTTAGATTAGCTCTGAACGCCTCTAAAGGTTCGCCGTCTTCAGAAACTCCTTCTTGGTTGACTATGACTGTGATTTGCGTCTGGCAAAATTGAGGTAAGACAAGTTGTGGAAATTTCATCAAATAACCCTCCTTGTCAATCCTGTTTGCTTCAAAAGTTCATAGGTTTTGCGATAAATAACAATACCTTGTTCTGTAGCAATATTCCAATTTGATCCAAATTGCATTGACACACCATTAATGCTGTAGTTTGAAACTGTAGTAGCTATCAAATCAGCATTAACCTCCTCAAAGTCAACAATCTGACAACAAGCCTTTCGGATAACTTCCTGCTGAAATGGTGTCAGATTGTCGAATCCAATGCCACGGATTCGGTTGAACGTAAGTATATCAATCTTGTCAGAAGCTGATTTAAGTTTGCTAGCCAGTTCTTCTGAATCAGCAGAAATCACACCAACAAACGTCTTTTTGTAATAATCTGGACTAGCATACATGACTGTTACTCCTTAGCTCCTTTGAGCTTCTTGATTTCATCCTTAGCATTTTTCAAGTCAGCCAAAACTTTTTCGTACTCCTCTTTTGAAACCTTGTCGACAGATTCACCATATTTTAATTCACCATCTTCGTAGACTTCAAAGCCACGACCAACAAAATCATTGATCGCTGACTCATCGATATCATAGACTCGAGCGCCTTTAATTGCTTTTAATGCCATATACTACACCATCCTTTCTTACGCTGTCGCGTTGATAAAGATACCCGCTGCTTTATTCTTAATCAAGAATGCATCCATGTAGAAGCGAGATTGGAGCAAGTAGTTGTCAGCTGTACGTGAGTCATGTCCTGGTGTAAATACTTTGATGTAAGAGTATTTTTCACGAGCAACTTCACAAGATGGATGGATTAAGATGAAGTTCATTTGTTTCGCTTCATCTGTTGCGACACAACCATTTGTAAAGTTGTATTGTGATTTCATGCGAGCTGATTGCACTTGTTTGATTTTAACGTCATCAAGGCTATAGATAGAGCGTTTGACGTCGCCATTTGAACCATTCACTCCTAGCACACGTTGGATGTCTTTAGCCTGTTTGAAGAGCTTGTTGACAGCTGGAGTGACGTACAAAATGCGACCTTCAGATGGGACGCCTGCTTCGTCCATTTTTTCCATGGCATCATCAAATTTTTGCAAGATATTTTCTGCAGTCAATGTTGTAGTGTCGATAGTAGCACCGTTAGCAGTATACTTGCCTGCTTCTGTGTAGAGTTTTGAGAACACGTAGCAATCTTTTTCAGGAATACCTTGTTCAGTTTCCAGAGTATTTTGGACATTGGCAATAGAGACGACTAGGTTTGTTTCATCAACATCCATAGGATCAATTGCAAATTCGATGTCGCGGTCATGTTCGAGTTTCTTTGGTTCCCAATCGTTTGAGATTGTTCCAGAATTAAAACCGATAGTTTGACGATTGTGGTCTTTGTAACCAGATACTGTGATGTTTGGTAGCTTGATTGTTTGAGCGTTGATAAATTTCACTTGTGGATTTGAGTTAAACAAATCTACAGACGCAAGTTCTTTTGCATATTTTTGATGCAAGGCTTGTTCGAATTGTTCTGCGTAGTTATAAACTGTCATAATTTAATTCTCCTTTTTCTTATAGACCAAACGCTGCAGCAATGGCATCAGTTTGGTTAGTTTGTTGTGCTTTACCGGTAGATCCGATTTGTTGAAACCCAGTTGATTCTTCTTTGTTTGGCTTCAGTGCAGGAACGTCTTCCAAAACTTTTGCGACAATAGCTTTGAAATCTTCTGGTTTCGATTCAAGTGTGAGAGTTGATATATCAGCCAATTTCATCACATAAGGTAGTACACCAACAGGCAATCCTTCCTCGATTGCTGCTAATTGTAGATTTCGCTCTAAATTAGCTTGCAATGCACTTGCTTGCGCCTGCGTTAACTGTTGCTGTAGTGATGTGACGTCTGGTGTTGCATCAGCTTTCTGAGACTTAAAAGCAGTAATAGCTTGAGCCATTTCTTCACCACTCAATCCTTGCTGCTTAAAGTAATTTTTTAGCACAGTGTCTTCAGCAACCTTTTGCTTGCCTTCGACAATGCTAGCGATTTTGTCATAGTCAATCTCAGGAGTGCTAGCTGATTGAGTTTGGCTTGACGTGTCTTGTCCACCTGCAGAACCAGAGCCGGTTCCTGTATCTGCATTATGGAAAAATAGTTTGCGTTTGAACATAGCGTTCTCCTTTCAGTTTTAAGGGTGTCTCCCTATTTCAGTTATTGTCACTGGTGTCTCCACGTAGTTTTTAGTCTTCGGACAAAAATTAGAGTATAAGAAAAACCGCGTCGAATTCGAGGCGGTTTATAGCAATTTACAGTGATTTATAGCAGTCTATTCCTGCAAGTCAAGATGTTGGATCACCTCCTAATCTTTAATGGCACGGTTTGAAACCTTTGCGTAAACATCCACATAAGTCTCTTTCTTGTCTCCGTTATGCGTGATTTCTGCATAATCTCCACAAGGTTCGCTTGATGTAATTGCGTTCGTACTAACAAGAGCTTTCCAGTTTTGCAGGGTCTTGCTAAACCAAACTACAAAGCAGTCTTCTGCTTTGATTTCACGATCTGATAAGCGCGAAAATTCTTGTGATGCCAATTGTTTTGCTTTCTCTAACATTTCATTCCTCCGTTTTTTCATATGTTTCTGCAAAAATATCAGGCTTACATGGATAAAATTCACCTTGCACGCCTTTGATAATGTAATCGTCTTTTGATGCTTCCATGATGCCCTCTAAGGTCACAATAGATAGTTTTCGAGTGTTTAAATCGTAGGGTACAGATTCAATACCCATAAAAGTAGCGATTTCTTTTACATTTTCGCCCGTCCACTGCACCGCCTCAATGACTACTGGTTTCTTTCTGTATTTCATTTTTTCAATCCTTTCTGAGTACAAAAAAAGCACCTTATCGGCGCTCTGTGATATTAACAATCGTAAAATACATACTTCTCACGTTGCAGTCTACGTCTTTTCTCTTCTGAATCATAGCCGTACTCATCTGCAAAATAATCGTATTGATCTTTGATACATTTGTCTAATTTTGCTTCAAAGATATCACTCTCTTCTTGTGGTCCATAGATAGCCGCTACAGGAAAAATCGGGGCTACTAAACGATATCCAAAGATGTCGCTGAATGTATCTGCTTTTTCTGCTACACGTTGATAGCTTTCGATAATCCGCATGACTACCTCTCCTTTAGTTTATTTATAACATAATTATAACTCTCAGGAAAGGTTTTTTCAAGTATTTCTCTTCGTTCACTATCAAATTGTGCCTCAAAGACATGCGCAAAAAACTCGCTCTCTATATTTCCTTTTTTCTCCCAGTAAACGAGCGAGTGCGAATACTTACCTTGTATTCTACCTTCACTCAACGCTCCTAATATATCAGATGCCGAAGAAGCTTTATCGTTGATGTGGATTGCTTCGAAAATAGTATCGTCAGATAAATTGATAAAGTCTTTACGTAGAAGTTGCAGTATTTTTTTATCCTTTGTGAATTCCCAACCCAGCTTCTCATCTATTTGGTGACCAAATTCATGGAAATAACCAGTACCAGGTCCGCGAGGGTCGTCTACGTCCTTATACATGTTCAGGAAGAGTTTTCCAGATTCATATCTCACAACTCCTGTTTCTGCAATAGTTGCAATCGCCGACTGGTCGGCTAATCTTGCAAACAAGGCTTGTCCAAGCTCTGTACCATCCTTGAATTTTTTTCGAGTCGCCTCGATATACATGTGTCGTGTCTCTGCAGAAATCTTCTTCGAAGCTACGCCACTAGTATCTCTAGGCAATCTCTGACGATTGATGAATTTCTTGTAATCACTATCACTCTCGAGTGAAAACTCTTGGTATAATTTGTATCCTTTTTCCGCTTCAAAGTATTTCAGATTTTCTTCTGCATTAGACTTAAATTTAGACCATTCTTCCGCCCTTAATGTGTACTTCTGAACATTGTCTTTATCGAGACTGAACTGCGATAATCTGCTAAAGCGTTTCTCCTGGCGCTTAGCATGCTGAACTTTGTTGTCCAGTAACTGTCTTTCCTTGATGTCGTCCAATTCCTGATTTGTAAATATTTTCTCTGGCTCGCTACTGACCCCAGGAAAATAAGTTGTATGCTTATCTTTGCAGTTAGGGTGATACAAACCAGCTGCCATTGCAGAACTTAACAATGGATATGGACCATCAGCCGCACTGCCTCCTGACCAGACATCATCAATCAATACTTTACCTTCAAAAGGCATGCACAGAGGACATGCATTCGATCGCTTGTTTAAGATAACAGTGTGAATCCCCCACTCCTGGCGCTTAACTCCCTCGCCCATTAGGTAGGCTCTTTTGGTTGCTGTCCGAATGGCCATGTCAGCGTACGATACGATATTGACCATGGCCCCGTTACTGTATTGGATGCATGTGATTCCCCGACTTAGAAAATCTTTGGTGGCCATATCCACTGATTGCTCATATGTCTTAGCTCCCGTGTTAGCTGCTACCTGAGCATCAAATATTGTGCGCCTGTACTGGTCGTCTGTATACCTCAATACAGCATGCTCTGCCGTCTTCATATCATGCTCGATCGAGTTAAGTAACGCATTCAACTTTCGTTCATTGATAGCGAAAAATGAAGCCCCCAGATTATCTGTTCCACTGTTAAATTCAAAACCGTTCTTGATAGCTTCCAGGATAGACATTTCCTCATCATCCATGCCTTGCTTATAGGCTTCTTGGATAGCTGTAGAAATCTTGCTATTGATATTGGCAAACTCTTTGCTATATTTTTTGGCATTGGATCGCTTAAATCGTTCAAGCTCTTTCAATTGAGCGACCTGCCATTGTTCCCATTCAAAACCTTCAGCAGTTTCCTCTGCCTTATGCCTTCCGAGATTTCTAATCATAGAATCAAGCAGATTGTTTTCGATTCGCTCAAATGCTTTAGATACATCATAAGCCATTGCAGTACACCTTAAAACCTTGCGCCTTAAAACTTCTCAATTGTCGTTTCAAAGCTGTTTTACTAGGCATTTTGAGGTTGAGCATATCCAACTTGTTGTTCTTCTCAACAGCATAGATACCAAACTCTACATTATCACTCGCTATCTGTAGAAGTCCCTGCGCTTCCTTCTGACTCATGTGATAGATCCTCTGTCCTATCGTCACTGTCTTCAGCATCTTCAGCCTCCTTCTCTATCTCAAAATCGTTAGCAGCTTCATTCAATGATGGTACGTCGACTTCTGTCACACCTTGCTCCGCTTTGATTCTTGCCACTTCATGGTCTTTCCAGTCCTGGTCTTTTGAGTCACCGTACAATTCCTCAACGCTCGCTTCAATCGACATGATACCGCCTGTCTTGGCCTTAGAAACTGTCTCAACCTGTGATTCGAAACTAGGATTAGCATACTCGCCAAACGGCACGTCGACCTTGACTTTCTGTAGTGGGTTTTTCTTCAGCACGCTATCAGCATTCAAAACCATACTGATTAACTTTGGCAGGTAATCTTGCAGAGCTGTCACAATAGCATTGCGAGTATAGAGAGTTGCCTTTTCTTTCTCACGTTGTGCCTCGGCATTATCTAGTTTCTTGACATCAATACCGAGTGTTGATGGGCTAATGATACCTTGTAAAGCTAAATCAAGCGCAGTCACGTATGTACTCAAATAACTTTCATGTGGGATATTAGCTTGTTGCAATGTGATTGTGTTCTTTGCATCCTCGCCCATCGCTGTCTCAACCTTAATAAAGCGATGGTCAAAAGGATTGCCCTTACTAATTTCTCCTGTGTAAGGATCTCTAGGAAGTAAGTTCTCAGGAATATACTCTCGTGATCGTCCAGAACGAAGAGCATCCATCCACTGACTCCAAGACTCATCCAAGCTATCAAAAGCATCTGTCTTACGATCATAGATAGATTGACCACGGCCTTTTACTTTAGGTGACGTGTAAATCTTAAACGGCAAGCACAAGATAACGGATTTATCGAACTCCACATCGACAAGGTTAGCAGTGTACTCTGTTGCGCTCATATCTAGCTCAGTTTCGCCTCTGTAGAGCTTATAAGTTAATGAGCCATAGCCGTAGATTTCCTCGAGCAAATAGTTCCGTCTGCGTTCTGTGAAGTGTGTGCGGAAAATAACTTCTTTCAATCTTCCACGGTTGTAGATGATTTCAATTCTATCTCCACCAACCCATTCAACAATAGGCAATGCTGTAAGTTCCGGATCAAATGAAATACGAAAAGCACCATCACCCATCACAAGACTATCTTTAATCGCCTCCTGCAGTTGATCGTGGAAGTTGCTATCTTCAGCAATCTCTTCCCACAAAGTCCCTTGCATTTCCTCGGCAAAATCTAAATCATTCATATCGTGCAGCGTGATATCTACCAACCTATCAACGATAAGACCAGGGATTCCTGTGTGAATCTTTCTAATTTCTTGCCCAGGAGTACTTGTCGCTCCCCAAAAGTTGATGTTGCTATGTGATAATTGCTTGTAGAGCTGGTCCAGTTCGTATGAGTCACCGCGATACCAAATTTGGTTCTTTGCTGCATTATCTTCAAACGTCATTGCCTCTGTAATTGTGATGACATTTGGCTGTGCCTGTTCCAGTTTGAGAAAGCTTCTCATACTCTTTCTGATCATGTCCATTATTCCCACTTTAGTTTTCCTTTCTTCCGATTATCTTCCTGTATGGCAACCATGCATACTGATTCGCATTGATTGTGTGATCATTTGCATCTTCCGGCTCATCTTTTCCTTCTTTCCATGAGTAAGTGTTTAGCTCTTTGATATGATTCATACAATGACTTAACACATAGTAACAACCTTGAGCTAACCAACCAATTTGAAAGTTGATCCGGTCAATAATCTTGGTTTTCTTATAAGCATTGTTAAAGATATACAGACAGCCGTATTGTCGCTTGTATTTGTTTAATTCTGTAATTGTTGCTTGGTCCGCACTATCAACAAAGACATCACGCGCCAATCCCCATTCACTACGATTGCGTTCTAGGAAATTGATAAACTTGACCACAGTATCAGATGGAGCAATCGGCACATCAAGCTCAGCGTTGTTATAAACTTCCTCATCCAGCGTATATAACTTCCCGTCATCTGATATCCCTTGGAAAATCATTGCAATTGTATCCGGACTACTTGCTGAGTAAGCTGTATCTAGTCCAGCTGTGAACCGTTGGAACGTGACCGTATTCTTTACAAAAGACTTACTCAATACGTGTTTTTTGCTATCAAAATTAACGAAGACAATTCCTGTTGCTCGTCCACGTAGGCCAAGGATTTTATTTTTGTAGAGCTTAGTCCCAACTGGTGCCGCATCCTTTTTCTTCTGGATGGCTTCTGGTGTCAGTGACAGGTTGTCATTAAACGTAAAAAACCAGTAACGCCATTTAGGGTTAGCTGGTTCTGATAGGTCTCGCATAATTTCTTCCGGCACATCGCCTGCGTATTTTTTGTACGGTCTTGCCTTGTTGATGAACTCTTTGTAGACTGGTAAATCAGGATTATCCGGATTGAGCGTTGCCATCAAATAATCATTACGTGTGGACAACTCACGAACAAACTCAATGTCAGCCGTGTTGACCTCATCAATATAGACACATCCATACTGTCCACCAAGAACCAGCTTCCATTTTTCCTTGTTGTCATACCCCAATACATAAATGATTTTACCCTCAAACTTGATGTGAGGAATCTTCGAATCTTTGTCACCATTACCACAGTAGACGGCTGTTTTATGGATGTCTAAAATTCCGTTATCCTGATTAATGATATTCTTTTCAGCTACACCAACTGTCTTTGCTGCAATGATGTGGAACTTCTTCGTGCTCCTGCTGACTGCTCGCATAAACTTGACACCAACACCAACCGTTGTTTTTCCAGCTGCCGTTGTACCTTCCAAAAAGTCCGCATCAACATTATTAAAGCTATTGCAAAAATCAATGTACTTTTGAGATAAAGGGAAGCTATTCGTCAAGTCCATCACCGCCTAGCTGACTAACGATATCGTCAAACTTCTTAGTCTCGGTAACTATAGCATTGATGTCTACTTTATCAGTCCACATTTGATGTCGTTTCCCTAGTAACTCCAAAGCTTTGTTCCTATCGCTGTTCTTTGTTGGATATTCGACAAGTTGAGGGATTTCGTTGTATACTTTTACAGACTTACCAGTCACAGGATCAGTCATCAACTCAGCTACTTTTGTCGTGACCACAATTGTCTCTTTTGCCTGACCTGATGCAATCTCTGACAACATCACAAGAATTTGTTTTTGAGTCAGGATTTTTTCGTCCTGAATTTCATCCATTCTTTTTTTGATATATTCAGAAATGTCAACTTTTGTCAACAATCTTTGTCCTTGACTTCTAGCAGTCTTTTCACTATACCCTGCCTTAATAGCTGCATCTGTTGCATTCCCGCTGATGATGTACTCATCTGCGAATCGTCTTTGTCTTTCATTCAATTTTCCATCACCACCTTTTTAATAATTAAAAAAGCCACTCGATGAGTGACTTAATGCAAGGCGACTACTACCTTTTGTGTTAATTAGAAATCAATTTGAAAGTTTTCCTTTTTTTTATTTTTTGTAGTCATTTAAAACCTCTGAGGGAATCAAACCCTCTAGCTTATAACTTACCTAGGATATAAGTAGCTACGCAATCATGCGAGGTCCAGTCGCTCCGCAACCATTTGTAAGTTAATGAGTGATATATGAATCCCCACCCAGAAGATTTAACTCATTCTGGGACACAAACACTCAAAGGAGAGTGTGGGATTCGAACCCACGGAACGCACATAGGCGACCACCCGTCTAGCAAACGGGCGCATTCAACCGGACTCTGCCAACTCTCCATGTTAGGGAAGGCTTACTGCCTTACCCTTAATTCTTGATGATACTATAATAGCACGATTGTTAGACCAGTGCGCTTCAACCTAGTTCACATTAGTTCGCATTAGTTCGCTTTTATCAACTACAACACCCAATTCACGGATTGCATCTTTCTTCTTTTTGTAGAAAGTAGTCTTGCTGCATTGTAAAAATTCAATCATATCATACACGCTTGCTTTCTGAATATACACCATCCTTAAAATTGTTCGACTTGCAGGCTTAGGTATTTTATCAATCAATTTACTGAGCTCAATTCTTCGCTGGATAGCTTCAGCAGTTGCTTGCTTCATGTACTCTTTCAAGGAATCTTGCATGCTAAAAATATCGATGTAACGTTCATCTAATCGAACCTTCTGACCACCTTGAATCTTATCCATGTTCATTTTAGGACTAGAAAGTAAACTAGCTTCAAGATTAGCAAGTTCGTCTATTCGATTCTGTATCTCTTCATCCAAATTCTGTAGTTCATCAAGTAACTCTTTAGCCTTGTTCACTCTCTATCTCCTTTTGTGGTATAATAATATTATTGAGATTATAGCTGAGGCAGAGAGCGCCTTGGCTTTTTTGTTTATCATCGGTTTAAAATCTTGACGACCTCACCGATTTTGAGAGGTACCCGTACATACTTCTCCTCGTGCGAAAGGAATTTAGGGATTTTAAAATAGACGATCGTTTGATTTGGTGCCACTTGTTTTATTGTATCAATGTATTTTACCAAATTGCTGTTAAAGGCGGCATTCCCTAGCAAGACGAACCTTGGCAATGCCTGTCTAATCAGTTTCAGCCTTCCTGAATATGGATATTTTTTAGGTTTCACAACCTCACCTCATCCCAAACTTTCACTTTATCGTACACGTCCTTCGTAACTACGAAAATGCCATAGTCACGAATGGTAAGCGTGTATAACTTGCCGTGTCGCCCTTTCTCGACGACTTTACCGAATATTTCTGCGCCTTGATTATCAGCCTTATAGACAAGCATCGGCTTCTTTTCCTCTAAATCTCGAATCCTATCCATCTGCCAGATATTCACCCCAGCAGATAGCAGAACCCATATTGCGATAAATCTTTTCAATCTGTTACCTCCTTTTCTACAGTAATTGTAAATTCACGGTCATTTATGTTTAAAGGTAGAACTGCCCCTGTTTTTGAATCGTCTTTTAGCAAATCCAATACAATCTCTAAAACTTGCTTGCCTAAAATCAATTGTGTCTCTAAAATATTTTGCACATCTTCCATCACTGCACCTCATTTCTCAATTCAAAACCAATTCCATACAAAAGCAAATCATTTTGAAAATCAACGAATGCTTAAATCATCTCAGCTTCTTGAAAGTCGTATTCCTCGACCGTACCCAAGAAATCGTCAATATCATCTCTTTGTACACTTCCATATTCTGTCTTTGTATGTTCAATGGCTGATTCATAGCCATCTACATCAATTGTGTAGCAGATTCTGCCACTTGAATAATCATATTTATAATTCTTGATAATCATCACTCCACCTCCCCAATAATATCCAATACTTTCAAAAGTTTATCTACTGAATTTTGAGTGATAGAAATATGATGTTCTCCTAAATTGTAAGGTGTTCTTAAAAACAAGATATTAGGGCCTAGACAGATGCGACTAATATCATCTATGTTGATAAGCTCATCTTCAGTATGTCCTCTATAACAAGATTGTATTTTAACAAATTTTGTCATTTATTCCACCTCCTCAAAGCGCCCATCTATTTTTGGACTTATTTATTTTAAAAATGGGATTTTTCTTTTCTTTTTTCTTCTGCTTGTGATAATTGCTATCTTTGTTGAAGATAATATCTTCATTTTCAATCAGTTCAGGAATGAAGTATTTAGATGGGTGTCGTTCAGGTCGTTCCATATTACCACCTCATATATAAATATTTCATATCAATATCTTGTTCTAAAATACATTCTTTCAGTGACTTTAAAACTTCTAAGGCACCGCTGACTGTTCCCCATCTATTTTCAGGTTCATACTGCACATACTTTTCAGGGTACCGCTCTAATTCAGATATACCGCGCTGGATATTATCTAAAATGTCAGCAATGTTGTATGTAGTGTCTTGGTCAAAATCCCAATCCATAGCAATTCTAAACATCTTACCGAGATTGTAGGTCGGAGAACTATATCTAGGTTCAGCAATACAAATATAATCTCCACTCTCTATTTTCGCTAAGATTTCCAAATCATAACTCATTACTCCATCTCCTCCATCTTTACTTTATACATTCGTTCCCCTCGATACTTGCTCTCAAGTTGAGCCTTGCATTTAGTAGCATCTCCAACTTTCTTAAAGAAGTGAGTTTTATCTACCATATTGTCAAAATATAGTGTTACTGTATATGACATTTCTTCTCCTTAATTTATTAAAAAATATGTTTGTTTAATGAATATTTTTTCTAAGGTTACAGGTTACATCACTTTTTGAAAAACATATTTTATAAAAAACAAGAATGCTGTTATATAAACGTTTATAGCACTTGCTATTTTTACTTATTAAATATTTTATATAAATGATGTAACCTTACTAATAGACACCCTAAAACATCAGTAGTATCAAGGCTTTAGGAGGGTTACATCACTTTTTTTAAAATTTAATCAAAAATAGCACTTAAACCATTGATATAACTGGTTTTTCTTGCGGTTACATCAATGATGTAACCTGATGTAACCGAAGCACGATTTTTGACCATTTTTTCACCCAAAAGGTTACATCACTTTCACCGAAGTTACATCACTTCTGTTTGTATATTTTTTCTAAAATATGCACGTATTGTCTTACCTTTAACCTTCTTTATTTTGTATTCCCAATCCTGATTATTGTCCATAATCAACTTGATCTTCCTAGCAATCTTTTCACCTCTCGCGCTATCGATATCAAAGACATTCTTTAATATCTGTTTGGCAGACACACTCGATTGAAGCTTCACACCTTCATATAGCAGACCGGACTCATTGCGATAGCTACCATCATTGAAGTAGCACCAGGTATATTGATGTTGCTGAGTGACTGAGAAATCTTCCCATTCTTCTGGAACCAACATTTCAAGATAGTCGTATACTTGCGATTCGGCTTCATCTTTATAAGTGAAGCGCTCCTTATAGACCGCAAGCTCATTTTCGAACTCATCATCAAAGGTAAGGATAAATCCTTTTTTGTAAATAGCGACTGCTTCACCCCAAAGCTGGAGCACATCATGATCGGTCATATCAAATGGCTTGACAAACTGCTGGCCTGCATCCACCAGCACAGGCAGAAAGCGCCGCTCGCCAGTCTTGTCTCCCAGGTACTCAATTTTATTGCTGGTCCTTGCGATCACAAAGTTTTTAGGGAATTTTTCGGCCCTTCGACCGTAGGATCTACGGAAAGAAAGTTCTGTTTTAGTCACGAAAGCTTTTAACTCATCAAAAGTGGTCTTCCTGGAAGCAACCATCTCATCGTCGTTGACAATCAGTGATTTCAGCATAATCTCATAGTTGTCCTTGTCCATAAAATCTTTAGCCGAATCCGTGTACCAATCAACAGCTATCTTTTGCAAGAAAGTGGTCTTACCAGCACCTTGGCCACCGACCAAATCGAGCGTGTAGTCAAATTTAACCCATGGATTAAAAACCTTGGAGACGGCCCCAACAAAGAACATGACGGCTATTTTTTGAACGAAAATACTGTCCTCGGCACCTAACCAAGTTTGAAATACCTGGGCAAGTCGTTCTTTATGATCCCATGACTCATAAGCATTTTCCATATATTCTTTAACCGGATTGTAGGTTTTTTCTGCAAAAAATGCTTCAATACCATCCCTTAATGCTCCAGCCTTGAAAACTGTCTTGAAGTGATTCTCCAAATATACGCTTAGGTAGGATTCAAAGGCTGAAGGTAGCTGCCCCTTCCTTAACTGGATAGCATCCAGTTTTACGTCCTCTACGATTTCGTGTTCACCAGTAAATTCATTGTGTCTGAGAAAGTCGTTGAGCTTGTTATCGCTCTTCATTGCAAGAAGAACATTTCTAGGACTGTCAGCCACAATAGATTCAATTTCAATCTGTTCACCTTCTTCATCTAAGATTTTTTTCTTTCTGCGCGAAAATTGCTTGATTGAAATATTCGTAACATCACCTATTATGGCCACCCCCCCTCATGTGTTTCTTGATCATCGATTCGACAGTCCTACTTAATTCTTTGTGACTAAGAGGTTCTACTGAATTGTTATTGGCTGTTTCTGCTAGTTGCAGTATACAGTTCGGCTCCACTGACCTGCTCAAGAGTCCGCCTACAAATTTTGCAAGTGTATCATTTCTGCTGCCTTCATCTCCGAAGCCTAGAACAACCATTTCAAATAATTCGGTTGTTCTGTTTCGTTTGCCAGCACCTTTGCTGATTTGATAGTAGATATTATCCAGGTCACTACCAGAGTTCTTTTTGTTGTATTCCTTCTTGATGGCCATTACAAGAGATCGACTAGCCGTGACCATAGTGCCACCCTCTTTGGACTTTTTCTTGTCCCAAGCATAGACACCTTTGGAAGTTTTAGACGGAGCAACCAGTACGTAATTATTTGGATGTGCTTTGATATCCACACCAGGCAGAAATCCAATCATCTGGGTCATGGACACATCAGGATGTTTAAAATAAAAAATATGTTTACCGCCACTAGCTGTCTTTGCCTGCAGTGTTGGAGTTATCAAGTTCAGATGCTCCCAATTAGCCAGACTCTCATAGCCATTAGCCTTTCCGTGCAGGTCCACATCGATAACGAAGAATTTATCAGTCCGAACAGCAATGTTGCTATCCGGATACTGACTCCAAAAATCCTCAATTTCTTGCGCAGTCATAGCTGGTTTATCAGCAAATTTGATCATCGGTTGCTTATTTGAAGGACTAATAGGAATAACCGAAAATCCTTTTTTTTGATAAGCCAAGGCATGTTCTTTCATTCCCATTTAGTAACTCCTTAGAATGGTAAATCGTCGTCTTGAATATCCATCGGGTTGTCATTCCCAAATGTATCATTCGAACTTTGTTGATTACGACTTTCCAACATTTGGAAATTCTCAGCCACGACTTCTGTCACGTAGACACGTTGTCCTTGCTGGTTATCGTAACTACGAGTCTGAATACGGCCTGTCACCCCGATAAGTGAGCCTTTTTTAGCCCAGTTTGCAAGATTTTCGGCTTGTTGGCGCCACATAACGCAGTTGATAAAGTCAGCCTCGCGTTCGCCATTTTGACTCTTGAATGTACGGTTTACTGCAAGAGTAAAAGTCGCAACTGCTACATTTTGCGGTGTATAGCGGAGTTCAGCATCACGGGTCATGCGCCCTACAAGTACAGCATTGTTAATCATTATTTTATTACCTCCAAAATTCTACTGAACGTACTCTCATGAAATGAGTATAATCCAGGGTTATTTCTCTTCAAAGGCTTGATAATTTTAGTAACAATTTCTTTTAAGGACATATCTGAAATTTCAAGCCAAAAGAAATCGTTCTTAGTGTAGTTGTAAACACAATCAATTTCTCCGTGCTTATAACATACACCCCAAATCTCACCTTGATGCTGATAGACTAGGATCTTATCATAATAATCAATCTGTAATTCAATCGGACGTTTGCGCCCCAGTTCCGTATATCCCATTACTCAATACCTCTTGCTTTCTTCGCATCTGCTATAATCTTCTGAGCTTCCTTCAATCGATCAGCTGGAATGCTTTCAGGTTTATCAACACCCATTTTATCGATGAACCATTTTCCAATTGTTGCAGCAGGACTCCCTGTAGCTTCAGCCATATTTTTGAGTTCTGTCCGAATGGTTTTAGCCTGTGCTCCTGTAATTGTTTTGGCTCCGTTACTTTTAGCTGGAGCATTAGCCGGTTGCTTTTGCTGGCTATTTGTTTTTTGAGCTGGTTTTTGCGACGTACGGCCTGCTTGGCTATTCTGATTATGATATTCATCCGTGTCAGGATCCTTATTGTCATCGATCATAAAAAGTCCGTTTAGGGCGTATTTTCGGGCGTAGCTGGATGCAGCACCTGTAACTTGACTACCATCCATCCCTTTTTTGCTATCATCTTCTCTAGCATAGGCTGTAGTCCCAATAGTTTCACCAACTGCATATAGAGTTGCTGTTGCTTCGACATAGTACCTGTCACCGATTTGTACAATTCCATCTTGTAAAATCAATACTGCATCGTGTTCCTGCAAGATTGGCTTCAGCGCTTCTAGGATGTCCTCTGCGCTTCGATAGCTATATTTCCCAAAACTGTTATACTGTCCTTTTGGAGCAACCAAACTCTGCTGGATACTCTGTAAAGTGACAAAGATTGGGGATTGTTGTTTTGTTACCATACATCTCCCCCTTTATAAGTTTCTCAATAGATCAAGCAAACCAGGCTTAGTATTTTCACGCTCGATTTTTGAAACATCGCTACCATTTGGATAAGTAAGTTCAAATGTGGCTTTAACCCGAATAATCTCCATTCCGTGTACCTTAGCCAATGATTTTAGAGCTGTTTTCTGTTCAAGATAACAATCATATGGCATTGTAAGAGCACCTCGAATATCATCCACAAAACCGGCCTGAGTAGCTAATGAAGAACGTTTGTTCTTGAGTTCATTTAAAAAATGTCCGCTTTGTTTGTCACGCATTACAATATAATCACTTGAAAGTTTCATTTTGATTCTCCTTAAAAATAAAATTCAATGACACGCACGTCATGTTGTTGACGGCTGCCTGTTACTCGCCATAAAAGTTGGCGATAATCGTCATAATCTCCATCAGATGGATTAACAGGGTCTAAGACCACAATAGTTTTAAATTTATGCTGAAGGCCATCAACTCCTACACCTAAAACCTGACTTGTAGCAACCACATTTGTCTGTTCTAAGGAGTCCTTCTTGTCTCCAGTCCAAATACCAATTTCTGGGTGACGCTCTCTGATGACCTCTACAATCTGCTTGGATTTGCTCACTATCAGCATTTCTGTCCTGCTTGCTAGTAGAAGATCCAATTGAAGTAGCATTGGAGTATCTGCATTAACTGCTTTCAATTTTGGAAAGTCAACCTCAAAACCAGTCTGGATTAAGTATCGTTCGAAAGTTTTTCGGCCAAATGTCTGTTTTGCCATGGCATACTTACCATCTTTTCCAACAATATTCAATTTTCTAAATTGTTCTAATTCCTCCGGATTAGCAGTTAGACACCAGATAGGTTCAAATACAACCTCAAATCCGTTGTTCTCTTCCGCTTCTTCAATGGCTTCTACTTCCTCCCAGCGGAAGAAGTTAGGCAGATTGCTTACATAGTTTTCATAGTCTCGGAAATCATCCCATTCTTGCTTAGAATAGCTGAACTTGGAATATTTCATTTTTCCATGAGCCAGTTGCCAGTTTTCTCTTTGATTAGGATCAGCCATCCCAAAAAATGTTTTTTCCAGAGGGTAGAAGTTTTGCCCCTTCTTCCTGATCGGGGTTGCTGATAGTCCAACTGTATAGCCACGTTTGACCTTGCGATAAGCCTTCACGTTGGCATCACTAGACATGTTCTGCCACTCGTCAATAATGAATACATCACACTCAATAGACTCACCGCTTGCAAGTCTGTTCTGCAATCTACGGTCCGTCATCGTTTCTAATTCAAAATCAGTGTCGTATCCTAGATTTTGATAAGTGCTATTCCATCCGTTCAGGATAGCTAAACGATTATTGATAACCAGGACTTTTTTTGCTGACTTGTGCTTTGCTATTTCAAAAGCACAGATGGTCTTACCACGGCCGCCGTATGCCTCAAGAAAGATCCCAGGACAATTACGGTCGCTACGTTTAACTGCTTCAGCTTGCCATTTGCGTAATTCGATTGCCAATGTCCACAATCACCTCCTCGATGTCATTCCGTTGGGCATAGAAGAGCCCGAGCCTTGCTGCTGCCCTCACATCATTGTGATGGCTCTTGTCAAAGTTCCACAGCCCAAGAGCTTTCAGCAAGTCATTTGGTATATCTGTCTGATAACCTGCGTTACGCTGCAGAACCAAGTCCGGATAGCAAAGTTCAATGGCTGCAATAGTTTCTACAACCGAGTTGTCCCTGGAATAATCATTGTCCCTAACTTCGAATTTTTCAACGACCACTATGTCGAATTCAAGACTACGACCAATCTCTTTGAACCAGGCTTTGAAGTTTTGGGCACCATAAGGGACCACCCAATAATCAACCAGCTTTGCATTATCCAAGAGTACAATCCCTGTTGTACTGGTTTCAATTTTGTTGCTTGATGGATCAATTGCTAAAATTTTCATCAAACACCAACTTTCTCAGTCAGCACTCCTGGATAAAGGGCCGTGTTAAACCAATTTTGTTTATTTACCTTTGCAAAGGCAAATAGCGCCTTAATTTCTTTTGCTTGTTTTTCGAATCTTCGAATATCTTCCTCGGATTCAAAAATAGGTTTTTCCTTGTATTTAGCGACTGTGACCAGTTTGTACTCCGGAGTAAATACCGGTTTTTCATTTCCTTGATCAAGATTTGTTTCGTCTACTTTCACAAAACGAATCGCAACATCGAATAGAAATCCTTCTGTAACAAGCACTTCAATTGATTCTGGTCCAATAACAACTGCTAGCGAATCTGTTACTCGTGTTTTGTTCATCAATTCCATTACTTAATCACCAACTTTTCCGTCCTAATGAGCTCGGCTCCTTTGACTTTCTTGCCAGATTTAAGTAACTCTTTGAGTGTTTTTTTGTCCGGCGCAAGCGTCACTTTTTTTGTAAAATATTTTTTCGGAAGGTCATCTTCGTTGACCTTGACTGATTCTGGATTCTTAGCAATTTTTATAATCAGGGCACCACTCTTGACTTCGGTTTGACCTGTGACATTCATAGCTGCCATAATGTTATCCTTGACATAATCCAGCTTTTTCTGTGCCGCCTGTTTCTTGGCTTTGAAGCTCTCTTCCTCAGCCTTGTACATGTCCACGTCAGCTTCTAGATTCTTGATAACATGGGCATATCCTTCTGCTTTCTGTTCGAATTGTTCTTGCCAATCGATGGCCTCAAGCGTGTCTGCTTTTGTTTCGTCATCAATATCCATTTGATAAATTGTCAGGAACTGACCTGTTAGTTCGTATAAACTAGCCATTTTTTTCTACCTCTCTAATTTTATTTATAAGTTTTGTTAGTCCAATACCAGATTTGGTCAAATCAGCGTTGGACGTAAATAGATGATTTTGATTCATTCTAGCAATTTCGTTCTTAGATAAACATGCCAGGTTAGAAATATCATAGTTTGTTTTATCACCGTCCAGAAAAACGATTGAGTACCCTTTTGGTATTGGTCCGTGATGGTCCTCCCAGACTTTACGATGTTTCAAGACCCATTGATTAGGTTCTCCAATCTTTTCTTTCGGATAACCGTCTGTTGTGTAGTTGATAGTGCCGACAGGCACATAATTCGGAGGTCGATTACCTTTTTTGAACTGCCCGCTGTTTTTTGGCATATTTGGGTATTTCTTCCCCTTATTGTGGGGAGTCTGACCTTTCTCGAATCTTCCTGTCAAACCACTATGTAGATTATTATTTCTCCGATAACTCTTAATCTGTTTCTCAGTCAGTGATAATCCGAATTTTCGGTTCATTTCATTTGCGACATCACGAGAAATCTTATTTTTTTGGATGGACACAAGGTAGTCATGTTGCTCCTTAGTCAGCAATTTACCTTGATAAGCTTCGCCGACAAGCAATCCTAGACGTTTGCGTACGCCACCGATTTGACTCTTGTTATAATTCGTACCAAATTTTTCATTCAGCAACCTGGTTACTTCAGGAGTTAAACGACCAGGGCATATTTCATGCATGTATTTGGTGTACTCATCCTTCCAGCAAAGCGATTGGGGCATTATCCTCACCTACCTTATCTTTGAACTTCTCGGCATCTAGCGCCAACTGGCCAGCTTGTAGGATTTGACCTGAGATAGCGACCATCTGTTTTGATCGTTGGAGCTCGGTCTTTAATTCATCAGCAGTAAGATCCCTGTCGTCCAATGTTTCCAACTGAGCAAAAAGAGTATTGGTTAAATCTGTCAATTTATTTCGGACCATTTTAAACTCCTTCTTCTACACATTTTGCGAGTCCTACAGGCGGTTGCACGTCGTACGTAAATTGTTTATCTGAATTTCTCAGATTCATACGAGCGATGTTGTTGAACTGATTCCGCCCCTGTTGGTAAACCTCAATGATCGCTTTGTCTAGAATTTCTTGTTCTTCCACTTGCCTTTTTCTTTTCTGCTCGTTGTTTTCAATGACCATCAATGCTACAAAAAAGCAAATAAAGGTTGTTGCAAATCCGAGTAGTTGGCTCATTAAAGTTGGTTCTGTCATATTATTCTCCTTAAAACACACTTAAACCTTGTTTTTCCCAATAAGAAATATATTCTTGTTGTGCTTGTCCGTTATATCCACACGCATGGAATGCCAAGCCGTGATTACTATCACTTTCTTTTTTGTCTAACAAAACTTCTAGTTCTGATTTGACGAATTTTTTTAACGCTTTAAAATCGCCACATGGATAAAAAAACTCGTACCCATCAATTACCAACTGCCACACCCAACCAAGGGGCGTTTGATTATAGATGTATTTGATTTCCATTTTTCTATACCTCTAAAAGTTTTTCCAAGTCAGCAATGCGCTGATAAAGTATTTGTTTTTCTTCTTGTGCTGCAATCAATTCTCGGTTTAAGTCCAACGCAACCAATCGCCAGTCGGTGTTGACTTCGATTTTTGTTGTGTTGAAAAACCATTTTGTGATTTTGTCTAGTAATTTCATCCGACTGACCTCATTTTCTTGCTTTTCACCATTTCTTTTTCCCAAGCTTGAGTCCCACGATATTGCAGATAAGCATCAAAACCTTTAATCGTGACAAGCTGGCCATCATTCCTAAGATGCTTCTGTTGGCTAGGTAGCTTCTTCATCTCGCGTCTCATGTCTCCCGCTTGTCGCTTTGAGCATCCAAAGATGTGTTCCAATTCTTCATCATTAGCAGAGACTTTTTCAATGATCACATCTTTAATTCTTACAATTTCAACTGCTTCCATTTTTGCTCCTTTCGTGTTATAATTCAGTTAGTTATTTTGATTAGCGCCTGACTTCTGTTAGGTGCTTTTTTGTGCTACTCAATCCCGTAATCTTCAATCACCTGAAGAATAAAACTGTTCGCTCGTGGACCTTTTGTTGTTCCACTTAGAATGTTTGTCACTTCCTGTCGCTTAAAGCCGTAAGCAACCGCTAGAGTTGCTTTTTTGATCCCTTTCTCTTTCAAGAAAGCATTAACTCTTTCACGACCATTTGCGATATCTGGCATATACGTCCCTCCCTCTTTACTAATTTGTAAATAAGAAACAACTAAAATTTTAACTATTTTTCTGCATTACACTTGACAACTCACACCAAATCGGCTAAAATGAAAGCATAATAAAAACAATGATAAATCTATAAATACCGTTCGCCAAAACATTTTTTATGATTTATTTTCTTAGTTGTTTTTTTAGTTGTAACTTACTTACAAAAAACATTTTACACCTTTTGGGATAATTAGTCAACCTTTTTACACCAAATTTGTTAAATTTTTTTGTAATGTCTTAGAAAGGTTGATTTAACAATGTTTGAGACATTTGAAAAAATTAAAGAATTAGCAAAAAAGCGTGGAAAAGCTCTTGGACAAGTCGAAGAAGACTTGGGTTATGGCAGAAATACACTGTATAAGATAAAAAACTCTACGCCAAATGCTGAACGTATCGCAGAAATTGCTAACTACTTCAACGTATCTACCGACTACCTGCTCGGACGTACGGATAATCCGACTATTGCAAAAGATGACAAGGCAAATGAATATCTTGGTCCAGCTGAGACTGAACTTGTCGCAGCGTTCAGAAATCAGACCCAGAACATGACCGAGGAAGAAAAGGTTCGTTTTAACAAGGCGATTGAAAGCTTGATGGTAACTGCTAAAACCCTGATGGACGATGACAGTAAGTGGAGGTAATTATGGCTAGAGAAATTATTTCCCGTAGACAGTACATCCAACACTGGGATTACGCTGTCCCGGTGATCGAAGCAGCGTCTCGACAGAATAATATTTCACTTGAACAAGTTACTTTTCAGCACATCATCCGTTACTTTGAACAGACTTACAACCTTCATTTTATCTTCTTTGAAAAGGACCCGTTTCCTATGCTCCCTTCAGCCGGTCTACTTAGTTCTGAATACATTAAATATCGAGGGCTTGTCAATAATCCAGATGTTACTTACTTGGATGATATCATCTGTAAACACAATGACGGCTTTACCATTTATAGCAAAGAAAAAGAAAAGTACCTTGTTTATATCAATCAAACACATATCAAAAGACGGATTATCTTTACCATTTTGCATGAATTAGCCCACATCGCTGCCCATTTTAGTACGGGTCGTTCTGATGAGGTCGCCCTGGCTTGCGCTAACAACTATCAGAGCAATCCGCTAGAGATAGAAGCTAACACTATGGCCTCTCTCTTTTATATCAATAATGAGCGCATGGTCTGGCACCTCAAAAACAAGCACTCGTACGAGCAAATTAAACAAGCAAATACAATCAGTGATAACGCTCTTTTTAATCGATTAGTTGATTTTGTTCATTATCGGATATTGAGCTATGATGAACACTTATTAGACGACCAACAGCAACGACGAGTAGCTATTGAACTTGTTACAAAATACAAACAAGGGAACAATATCTTACAACAATATTATGATATTGATGTATAATGCTAAAAGCAGATGTGATAGCTGGTACATTGTAGCGAGGTATTGAAAAAAATAAAAACCCATAACCTCGTCGGCTATGGGTAAGAAAAAAGAGTATGAAATTTTTAAATAGTTATTGTTTTGGAGGTTATTATGAAATTTTGTCCTGAATGTGGCAATCCAGTAGAGGGTTACAAGTTCTGTTCAAATTGCGGTTATTCTATTGCTAACCAAGAACCAACCGAACCAGCTCAGCCAGTCGATAAACCGGCTTCTCCATCTCCTGCTCCACGAAGTAGAAAAACGGACAAAGTTGGACCGCTTGAAATTGATAGGTACAATCGCACTTATCGCATCCACGGTGCCCAAAAAGCAAAAGGCTCATCTGGTCTAGTTGGTGGAGCAATTAAAGGCTCGGTAAAAGCTACACTTGCGGTTAGTACAATGGGGTTATCGTTAATACCGTCATTGGTAAAGAAAGATAAGAATGACACTGATTGGTATTCATTCGAGGATTTAGTATCCTATGAATTGATTGTAAATAATCAGACTGTTGTTTCGGGTGGTGTTGGTCAAGCTTTGGTTGCAGGCGCTATGTTTGGAGCGATTGGTGCTGTCGCAGGCGGTATCGTATCTAAACGAAAATCAACTACAAAAATTTTGAACATGACAGTCCGTGTGACCTCAAACGACTTCACCAAACCAGTCATATTCATTGACTTGATAAAAAAACCAGTAAAGAACACTTCGAAAGAGTACAAAGAAGCAGTTGAAAACGCTCAACGGATCATGGGAGCCTTGGACGTTATCGTTCATAATTCGTAAATAAAGAATCCCCACACTCGTCATCGCCAAATTTTGAGTGTGAGGATATCCTGTATAAGAAACAACCATTCAAAAGGTCGTTTTCTTATACCCATTTTATCAAAAAAGTGAGGTAAAATCAATGTGGATGGAAGAACTTCCCAACGGGAAATACAAATTTTTTGAGCGATACAAAGATCCATATACTGAGAAATTAAAAAAAGTTTCAGTAACCATGGAGAAGAAAACTCCCCAGGCAAGAAATCAAGCTGCCATCTTGTTACAAGAGAAAATAAATCAAAAATTAGGAGAAAAACAACATTTTGTTTCTGATATAACTTTTGAAAAACTATATGAGGAATTTGAGGAAAATTGGAAACACGGTGTTAAAAACTCAACCGTCTACGCTTCAAAGAATGTTAAAAAAGAGATTTTAAAGCAGATAGAGGGCGACTATTTAGTTAGAAACATTGATAGACGATTATTGCAAAAAGTGATAGATCAGCTATTACAAGATGGAAGGTCTCATAACTATGTTTCTAAAATCAAGTTCAAGCTTAATCAGATAATGAAATTCGCTGTCAGAATGAATTATATTGATACAAATGAAATGCTATTTGTTGAAATGCCTAGAAAGGTAATTACAACTGAAGATCTCAGAAAGAAAAATACAAAATACTTAGATCAGAAAGAGTTTAAGTTGTTCATCCAAAATTTAAAAGAAGAGGCCCTATGTGATTATCGAATTACAAAGTATATCCGAATAGCCAAAGTTCTTTTTCTTACTGGCATGCGATATGGAGAGCTGGCTGCCTTAAATTACAAGGAGGATATAGATTTTTCTAAAAAGACCATTCACATCAAGCATACATACGATTTCAGACAAAAAGAGAGAACTACACCAAAGACAATCAAGTCTGATAGGGTTATAACAGCACCTCAAAAAGTGTTAGACATCATCAAAGAGCAGATAATAGAGAATGCGACAAATGGATTTGATACAGATTTTATTTTTATAAATACTTTAGGAGAGCCAATAACAAATGCTCGGGTTATTGGTGCATTGAAAAGACATGGCCAGAAAATTGGCATAGATAAGAACATCACTACACATATGTTCAGACACTCTCATATATCCCTACTTGCTGAATTAGGTATCCCCTTGACTGCTATCATGGACAGAGTAGGGCATAGCGACTCAAAGACCACACTAGAGATTTATTCTCACGTTACCCAAAAAATGGTATCAGACATATCTAGCAAGTTAGACAAGATAAAATTTTAAATTGTGCCCCTCGTCTGCCCCTTTTTCTTATACAAGACAAACAAAAACCCCTTAAAGTGTTGATTTTTAAAGGGTTTTTAAAGTGCACGAAAAAAGAGCACACAAATTCACACTCGCTTAGGGCTGCTGGATTCCTCCCCTGACCCGCTTCACGCAGAACTGTTGCTCCATTAGTTATTATACCACATTTCCAAAGATTTTAAAAGAGAAATTATTTTTTCCGTCGATTTCTGAAAAATTCCTGCATAATGCCTGCACATTCACTCTCTAAAATCCCTGTTTCAACCTCTACACGATGATTGAGGCGCTCATCTGTCAAGATATCATACAGACTTCCAGCTGCACCAAATTTCTGATTTTTAGCCCCATAAACTACCTTAGGGATACGAGCAAGTCCAATCGCCCCACTACACATAACGCAGGGCTCTATAGTCACAAAAAGTGTGCAGTCGAGCAAGCGCCAGCTCTCTTCCCTCAGATTCGCATTCTCGATGGCCATAATTTCCGCATGCATGACCGCACGTTGCAACTCCTCACGTGCATTGTGCCCCCGACCAATGATTTCTCCGTCCTTGACAATCACACAACCAATTGGGATTTCATCATGCTCTAAAGCAATCTCCGCCTCCTTTAGGGCCTCTCTCATAAAAACTTCTTTTTCTTCAATTGTATAATCCATAACTTCTCTCTTTTCTCGCCTATCAATTCTATCATTATAGCATGTTTTCCTAGACAAAAAAAGACCTCTATAATATTTGCAGAAACCAACTTTAGATAGTATTCAATCTCTGGTTTGTAGAAATAATGTTATAAAAAGAGTATAATAGTAGCAAAATTGAGAGAAACATTAGAAATCATGAACTAGAAGTAATGGAGACAACTGATACAAAATATCCAAATCTGTCGGAAGATTTTTAACTATAAGTCTCCAAGAGATGATTATCCTGAGATTTAAATAATAAACAAGATGAAAGGGTAAATAATGAAATTAGAATTTTTACAGGATGAACCAAAACTTACCTTGATGTTTCCATATAAAAATACATTTAATAGAGTATGGGGCCCATCCATGATATCTATATCTGTTATGATTCTCTGGATTCTAAAGCGTCTGATGACTTACAATACTGATTTTGCAGACAAGATTGTTATGGCGGTAGCGCTGATTTATGCTCCACTTCTTATATGGTTTTTAGGCTTTTCTCTCTTCATAAATGGAGTAAAAGTAGAGATTTTTAAAAACAATACTGTTCAGTATTATACCTATAGCAGTAGAGGTCACAGCCTATTACATTATCAATTTAGACTTCAAGATATTGAACAACTAACCATTAAAAAGCGTCCCTTTAACTGTGTAAAGCTAACCATCAAAATTAAAAATCCTGTTTGTGTGGCATTACATGGGGAAAAAAAAAATAAGCTAAAAAGTGTCAGTATCATCACAGATAAACTAAAGGCCGATGCTTTTATGCACGAAATACAGCAATTTCAAAGTGATAAATCAGATAATCAAGTTATCAACTAAGCTGATTCATATAAATTCAAGTTTGTCTAACTTACAAATTCTCAAGAAACTAGTTCACTGATGAGGTTGGGACAAAAGTCCTAGCCTCTCAATTGTCTTTGGATTGTCGAGCAAGACGCAGTGGTTGAGTGGGTTCTACTACGCTGATTTCATCAGCTTTTACAGCCCTACTCAACTGTGCGGAGGTGGAACGACGAAATCGAATTCTAACGAATTACCGATTTCTATCCCACTCTCATTTTTGTTTAGTTATGAGCCTGTGATCTATTGGCAAATTGAACGATTTGTTGGTATTTTATAATTCAAAAAACTCCTTCTACCAAAACTTCTTTTCTATTTCCACAACCTTAACTAATCAATCTACCGAAACGTTGAAATCTCGTAGATCTAGTGTTACCAAATTCAAACTTGTATAAAGATTTAATTCCCACTGTTTTTTCTTCATATACTGCTTTCAAAAAGACACCCAGATAGGACTTAAAAAATGACAAAAAAGCCACCGAATGCGGTGACTTTATAGGGAGATTATTATGAAAAAGAAAAGTTTAGGATATTTGTTACAACAAGTTAGGAGGTCTTCTTGTAACTGTCTATAGTATACCTGACCTGTCTTAAACAAATCTTAAAAATCTCTTATGACCAAACACTTTCTAAAATATTTGTTTGTTCACGACCAGGACCTACTGAGAAAGTAGAGATGCGAACGCCGACTAATTCGCTCACACGACGAACATAGTTACGTGCATTTTCAGGAAGATCTTCCAAATTGCGAACACCAGTGATGTCTTCTGACCAACCTGGCAATTCCTCATAGATAGGCTTGCAACGTTTCAATTGCTCAAGACTAGCTGGATAGTAGTCGATACGTTGACCATCAAGATCGTAAGCCACACAGATTTTCACTGTGTCTAAACCACTCAAAACATCAATAGAATTTAATGACAGATTAGTAATACCAGAAACTCGACGACTGTGTCGCATCACAACTGAGTCAAACCAACCCACACGACGTGGACGACCTGTAGTTGTACCATACTCATGACCTACTTCACGAATGCGTTCTCCCACTTCATCAAACAACTCAGTTGGGAAAGGACCATCACCAACGCGACTTGTGTAAGCTTTACATACACCTACAACCTTGTCAATCTTGCTTGGACCAACACCTGAACCGATCGTCACACCACCCGCAACAGGGTTTGATGACGTAACAAATGGATAAGTACCTTGGTCAATATCTAGCATGACACCTTGGGCACCTTCAAATAGGACACGTTTGCCATTATCGAGCGCATCATTTAAGATAACCGAAGTATCTGTGACATATTGCTTGATTTGTTGACCATATTCATAATATTCTTCAAAAATATCATCAATTGAAATAGGGTTGCTTTCGTACAATTTTTCAAACAAACGATTCTTCTCAGCAAGGTTACGTTCTAAACGCTCACGGAAAATCTCCTTATCCAAAAGATCTGCGATACGAATTCCCACTCGAGCAGCCTTATCCATATAAGCTGGACCGATACCCTTGATAGTAGTACCAATCTTATTTTCACCCTTAGCTTCTTCTTGCAGACGGTCTAACTCGATGTGGTACGGCAAAATAACATGCGCACGATCAGAAATACGTAGATTATCTGTTGTAACACCTTCATCATGAAGATAGCTCAACTCTTTCACAAGTGACTTAGGATTTACAACCATCCCATTCCCAATGACAGAAATTTTTTCAGGGAAGAAAATCCCAGATGGAATCAAGTGCAACTTAAATTTTTTACCATCAATCACGATCGTGTGACCTGCATTATCACCACCTTGGTAACGCGCAATCACTTCTGCATTCGCTGAAAGGAAGTCAGTAATCTTCCCTTTACCTTCATCACCCCACTGGGTACCCACTACAACAACTGAAGTCATAATCTTGTCTGAGCCCTTAGGCTCTTCCTTTCTCACATACATGGCAGGAATCTCACCTGCAATTATATCTTACAATTTATTATAATAAAGATTCTCTATTTTTTCAAGACCAAATACCTGAAACATTAGGAATTTAGAGAAAATTGAAAAAATCATATTGAAAAAATATTGCAAATTTTTATTATGATAAGATAAAACAATAAAATTGTTCGGAAATAACGATAAATAAAAATTAAACTAGAACATAATCCTTTGAAATTAACAACTGTTCAATGTACAAACGGTAGCAAGCTCTATAGTGGTAAGAAAATAAAGGATTCATAATATCAAACTTGTACCGAACTAAATAATAGAGTAAAAATCGAAGATGAAAAACTTCCCACTCTAAATCATTATCTACTAAATAACTATATTCCTTTTCAATAACATCATAAAAATCAAGATATTGTTCATAAATCTGTTCAATCATTTTATTTGACTCCATTTCTATTGATAAAATGAGTATAACAAAAAAATAGAAGAAAATGGGAAGCTTCTTCTATCATGTATCACTATGAATAGCCAAATAAAAAAAAGATAAAGAAAACTCACAGATCAGGTGCACAATACTACATTTAAAAAGAAACAAACTGTGATTTCTGTAATGAAGGGAAATTACTGTAAGAACTATGGTAGCTTACTTGTTTGTAAAAAAACTTATAAAAACTATAATGATCACACCAAAAACTCAAATAGAGATTTACTTCTGAAATCTATTAAAGATATTACAGAATTACTTAGAATAAAAGAATTAGATATATCAAGAATTAGTAAAGAGACAACTAAAAAAGGGTCAAGTTGACCCTTGAAAGACAAATAAAAAAACGTTCCTTAGAACGTTTACGTACTCCGCCAGTAGGACTCGAACCTACGACATCATGATTAACAGTCATGCGCTACTACCAACTGAGCTATGGCGGATAAAAGCTAAGCGACTTCCTTATCTCACAGGGGGCAACCCCCAACTACTTCCGGCGTTCTAGGGCTTAACTTCTGTGTTCGGCATGGGTACAGGTGTATCTCCTAGGCTATCGTCACTTAACTTTGAGTAA